>JAIXUR010000339.1 GCA_027483425.1 Cyanobacteriota bacterium
AGAAGGGGAGGGGGTGGGGGAGGAGGGGGGTGAGAGGGTGGGGAGAGGGGTGGCTGGCGTGTCTTCGGGGTCGGGGGTCGGGGTGGGTAGATCGTCGAGGCCAAACATGGATTCGATGCCTAGGGCAGCCTCTGGGGTGGGGCGATCGCCGCTGGGGTTGATGAAGGCCAGGGGCGATGGGGCGGGAAGTTCCGGGCTGGTTGGGCTGGGGGGTGCAGCCCAATCGGCTTCTGCCGGGGTCTCGGTGAGCCAGGCTAGGGCTTCGACTTCGGCCTGCAGCACATCCCAATCGCTGTCGTCCCAGGCCTGATCGCCAAACACTGCCGTTAAGGATTCCTCGGCCAGGGGCTCTGGGGATAGATCTGCCCGAGGGAGATCTAGGGCCGGGGCCGAGGGCTCAGGTGGCGAGGCCAGGTTAACCTCGGTGGCCAGGGTTTGCAGGGCGGCGGAGGGGGCACCGCCAGTGGTTGACCCGGCGGCTAAAACAGATGCTCGGCCCTGGCTAAAATCTGCGATCGCCAGGCGGGTGATCTCCACCGCCTGGGCTGGGTTGAGCGCCAGGGCCTGGATGGCGGTCTGGGCAATCAGGGCAAACCCAGACAGATCCAGCAGCTCGGCAAAGCCCATAAAAATTTCGGCCTGGGCCCGCAGTTCCCCCGCGACTTCCTGGGCCTCGGGCTGCTCGAGCAGCCGGGTCAGGTGGTCTAGCCCCTGCTGCACATCGACCTCAAAAATGGCCGTGGCCATGTCAAACCCCAGATCCGAGGAACTGGGGATGAAGTTCTCGGTTTCGGCGATCGCGCTGGCCAGGCGCTGCTCCAGGGTTTGCAGCACCGGTTCGGCCAGGGCCAGGGCCTGATCGCCGTCAAACGCCCCCTCGGCGAGCTGCTGGGTGAGGGGCAGCCGTAGACAGTCAAAGGCCTGGAGTAGCTGACTCTCCAGCTCGCCATCGATCACCACCGATTCGCTGTAGAGGGCTTTAAACAGGGCCTCTAGTCGGTGGGCGATCGCCTTAATCGGCTCTAGGCCCACGCTGGCCGCCCCCCCCTTGAGGGAATGGGCCGCCCGCATGATCTCATGAATTTCAGCGGTGTCCCGCTGCTGCTGTAGGGCCAGCAGCCCGGCCTCGATGGTTTGCAGCAGCTCCGGGGCTTCCTCGAGGAAGAACTGGTAAGCCTGGTCACGGATGTGGGGGTTGGTTGCCATGGGGGGAGGGGGTGGATGGGTAGGTGGGTGGATGGGTGGATGGGTGTGCGGGTGCGTAGGGGCAGACCTGTGTGTCTGCCCTACATCCCATAGATGGATAGATCGGTGGATGGGCGGGTGTCGGGTGGGTGGGTGTGCGGTTGCGTAGGGGCAGACCTGTGTGTCTGCCCTGCATCCCATCAAGGGATAGATGGGTATGCGGGTGGGTGTGGGCAGACCTGGGTGTCTGCCCTGCTTCGTGGGTGTCCTGATTCTTTTCTCTGGCGGCGTGATGACCAAGGCAGAGGATCAGGGGGTGACCGAGGGGGTAATGGTGGGCAGTGCCCACCCTACAAACGAACCCACCCACTCACCCACATCCCTCCCCTAGCTCACCGTGAACCGCCCCACCTCCTCCTGCAACGCCTGGGCCACGGAGCGCAGTTCGCTAAAGGCATCGGCGACCTGGTTAGCGGCGCTGGAGTTTTGGCTGGCGGTGGTGGCGACGCTGGTCATGGTTTCGCTGACCGCCTCAGAGGCTTGGGATTGGACGACGGTGGCGTCGGCGATCGCGGCGACCAGGTCGCTAATCTGGCGACTGACGGCGGTGATTTGGTTGAGGCTCTGGCGGGTTTCATCCACCAGCTGGGTGCCGGTGACCACCTGCTCGGTGCCGGTTTCCATGGCGATTACCACGGCGTTGGTTTCGGTTTGAATGCTGGCCACCAGCTTTTCGATTTCAGTGGTGGCTTCGGCGGACTGGCGGGCCAGTTCGCGCACTTCTTCAGCCACCACCGCAAAGCCTTTGCCCCCTTCTCCCGCTCGGGAGGCCTCGATGGAGGCGTTGAGGGCCAGCATGTTGGTTTGGGCTGCGAAGCCGCTAATCAGGTTCACCACGTTGGAGATTTTCTGGGAGGATTCGCCCAGGCGCTTCACTTTTTTAGCGGTGTCGGCCACGGTTTCGCGAATGGCGATGATGCCGTCTACGGTGCGGTTCATGGCGGCGTCCCCCTGGGCGACGGTGCGCTCGGCCTGCACCACCGCTGCCTCGGCTTTTTCGGCGTTGGTGGCCACCAGTTGCACCGAGGTGGTCATCTCCTGGACGCGATCGAGGGCGGTGGTAATATCGGCGGCCTGTTGATTGGCCGCCTCGGCCAGGGTGCGCACGGAGGTTTGACTGGTGTCGGTGGTGTCGGCCACCTGGCGGGAGGCACCTTGCACCTGCACCACAATTTTGCGCAGGTTGGCAATGGTGGCATTGTAGGAGTCGGCCAGGGTGCCGATTTCGTCGTCGGTTACCTTGGCCCGCACGGTCAGGTTGCCCTGGCTGACGGGGTCAACATCCATCAGCAGTTGTAGGGCGCTGCGCTGGAGGCTCTCTTTGATCTGCCGCTGCTCTTCGGCCAGGGCGCGGGTTTGATCAATCAGCTGCACACGGTCAATCACCAGCCCTAGCTGCAAACCAATCTGTTTGAGGAAGTCGATTTCGCTCTCTTGCCAGGGGTGGACGGTCTGGCAGTGATGGGCAATCAGCAGACCATAGAGCCCCCCCTGGCTGACAATGGGCACTCCCAAAATCGATTTGACCTGAAGGCTCTGCAACAGGGCTAGGTGCTCGGGGTGCAAGGTGGCGACGGCGACATTGTTTTCGAGCAACATGCCGTCGGCCCGATATTTGTCGAGGGTGGCGGTGGGAATACAGGGGTCGCCCAGCTGTTGCTCGTAGGCGCTGGGTAAATTGGCCTCGACCGATTCGGCCACGATCTGCCCGCTCCAGTCGGGGTTGAACCGGTAAACTACCACCCGATCAGAGGCGAGAATGTCGCGGGCTTCGGTGACCAGGCGCTCATAAATGGGTGACAGATCGGCGAGGTCAACAATTTTGGCCCCGGTGATGGCGGCGGCCAGGTTGGCACGGCGGGTGTTGAGGGCTTGCTCGCGCAGAAAGCCCCGTACCCGCACCACCAGCTCGTTAAAGGTTTGGCCCAGGGTTTGGGTCTCGGAGGAGCCGAGCAGAGCGACCTGGGTATCGAAGTTGCCCTGGGAGACTTCCCGAGCCTGGCTCGCCAGGGTGTCGAGGGGGGCGGAGATCTGCCGGGCCAGAACCCCGGTGAGGAGGGCCGCCACCCCGCCCAGCAGCACCCCCAGCAGCCCCAGGGTTAGCAGCTCGTCGCGCCCAGCGGCGCGAATTTCGGCGATATCCATGGAGGCGATCGCGACCCAGTTGAGCTGGGGCAGCGTAGATAGGGAATATTGCTTGCCCCGGTGGGTAAAGGTCGCCACCCAGATCTCTGAGCCACTACTAGTTGCGGTAGAGACCTCTACATTTCTGACCGGAAAGGTTGATCTGAGCTGTTGTTGCAGATCCTGGGGCGACACGGGTGGTTCGGCCAGGGCGGCTTTGGTCACGGCGGTGGCGAGGTCACTGACCACCTGGCCCCCTACCAGGTCGAGCGATCGGGGGGTGAGGGCGGCTTCTTGCCCCTGATCTGTAAAGGTGGCCAGCACGTAGTTGGTACTAGGTTCGAGCAGTTGTACCTGCTGAGAACCTTGAAGACCGGCGTTGACCAGGTAGTCGTTGAGCAGATTAAACTGGAGGGCGGTAATAAAGAACTTGGCCACGCCCAGAAATTCGTCGCTGTTGGGGTCCTGAATGGCGTAGCTAAAATCGATGCCCACCCGAAACGTGGAGGCGTCGTAGCCGGGGGGGCCAAACCAAAAGCCGTAGGCTTTGGCCAGCTCCCACCAGTCTTCGCCAGCTTGCACAAAGTCTGAGGGAATGCTGCTGTAGCCCACGTTGAGGCCATCGGCCTCGGTGACAATGATCTCGGCAAATTGCTTCGTCTCAGCGGTCTGGGCCAGATAGGTGTTAAATACCTTATTGGTGGCTAGCTGCTTGGGCACCATGAAACGCCTTTCCAGGGTTTCTTCGGGAATGTCCATCAGCTTTTGGTCTGCCACTAGGGTGCGATCGCGCCGCACCTTATCTAAAATCAGCGGGTTTTGGGTAAAGGTTTGGGCGAAGTCAATTTGCTCATCCAGGTTGCTGATGACGGCTTCACTGGCTAACAGCGCCTGCCCCTGGAGATCCTGGTTGATGGCCGTGCGGGTGCGGCCCTGGGTCAGGCCATAGGTGATTAGGCCCCCCACCGCTAGGGGCAGCAGGCTCAGGGGCAGCACCGTAGACAGCAGCTGCTGCCGCAGACTGCGGCCCGTCAGGTAGGTTTTGAGCAGGCCGCTGCCAGGGAGAGTCGCACCGGGATTGGGTTCGACCAGGCCCAGGGCCTCAGCCGATTGAGCACGCTTGGGGAGCTTAAACAGAGACGGAACGTGGGTCATAGCGAGTCACCTTAGGGATTTATATAGAGCGAACAATTCGGTGCCGCCCAGGGAGACAGGGTGGGGGCGGCAGGGTAGGTGCAGCAGGGGTAGGGCGGCAGGGTCAGGCCTGGGCCTGGGCCATGGCGGTTAACAGCGCCGTGCCGTTTAAAATCAGCTGGGGCTGGCCCGAGCGATCGCGGCAGCACCCCTGGAGAAAGGGCAAGAGGCCCGGCGTGAGGCGGGCTGCGATCGCCTCCGGTAGAGCGCCCAGGTCGGGCAATGGCTGTAGGGCCGCGGCGGGGTAGGTCACCATGGCGTCTACGGCGCTCACCACCAG
>JAIXUR010000399.1 GCA_027483425.1 Cyanobacteriota bacterium
CGAACCACCCCCGGTCGAACCACCCCCGGTCGAACCTCCTCCGGTCGAACCACCCCCGGTCGAACCTCCTCCGGTCGAGCCAATCCCGGTCGAACCGACTGGCCTCACTGAACCAGCGGTGCCGTTCACGGGGCTCCTAGGGTTCTTGGCAGCCCCTAAACAAAACAGCCCCAATTCTACTAATGGTGCCGATCCGACAACGAGTGCTCCGACCCAGCCAGACACCGTAGAATTTACCCCCGACGATTCTATTACCCTTGGTGAAGGGCAACAGGCCACGGTAGATGCAGAGAACAATGAAGCCGTGATTACCTTCCTGACGGCAGACGACTTCATTGACCTGCTGGAGGGACCCCTGATCGATGGGTTTGCCGTGGAAATACCGGGTATCAATAACCTGCGTAGCGCCTTCGAGCAGTTGTTCCCCGGAGTGCCCCTACCGTCCTACTGGTTGCCACAGTTGCCCAGTCCATCCATCCCCTTCCCGTTTCCGTTCTAGCGCCCTGGACAGCGCCCTACTCCCTGATGGCAATCTCGCGAGTAATCCGTCGTGGGGGCTTCTAGCCCGCCGCCAGCGAGACCGTTGGGTTGCGAATGGAAACCTATACTCCCTGAGATCGCCATGGCTAAACCCTATCGACGTATCTTTCAGCTCGGCCACGGGCTCATGGTGAGCTGGGCTGTCTTTGGAGCCATTGCCCTAGCTTCCCAGCACCCTTGGATTGTATTGATTGAGGGCCAGGCCCAGTCGTTTTTGCTGCGGCTGCGGGGGCCGGTGCCGCCCCCCGAGGAAATCGTGATCTTAGCCATTGATGGCTATTCCCTGGCCCAGGGAGACCTTTACCGAGCCGACCCAGCGAAGGCTCCCTTTTTAGCGCCGCTGTCCACCTGGCCCTGGCAGCGGCAAGCCTACGCCCAGGCCATTGAGCAGCTCATGACCGCCGGGGCGAAGGCGGTAGCCATTGATGTCCTGCTGGTCGACCCCAGCAGTTACGGCCCCGCCGACGATGCGGCCCTGGAGAAAACCCTAGGGCGCTGGGGCGATCGCGTGGCCCTGGCCGCCAGCTACGACACCACAGACGTCACGGTTGGCGGATACACCACTTTGCTGGAACCGATTTACCGCAGCCCGGCCAAGGTGGGGCTGATTAACGTTAAGGTCGACACCGATGGCAAGCTGCGGGAGTTTCCCGATCAAGAGATAGAGCGGCTGCGGCAGGAGCACGAGTTTACCGACGAGTTGCCCTCCCTAGCCCAAGCTACCCTGACCGCCGCTGGCTACCCCAGCCCTGATCGAATCAGTGAAGAGATCGTCTTCTACGGCCCGGCGGGCATGTTTCCAAAGGTGTCCTTTGTGGAGGTGCTCGACCCGGTCAACTGGCCCATCTACCGCGACCAATTCAAAGACAAGATTGTGCTCATTGGCCCCCTGGCCGACTCCTTTCAAGACTTCAAGCGCACCCCCACCGACGACAAAATGCCGGGGGTTGAGATCCACGCCCATGCCCTGGCCACCCTCCTTGAGGGCAGAACCCTAGGCTCAGCGGTGACCAACCCCCTGGCCCAGGGGCTCCTGACGGCGATCGCCATTGGGGCCGTGGGGTTAGGGCTGGGGTATCGCTTCACCCAACCAATTCCAAGGATAGTGGGGTTCTTAGCCGCGATCGCGACCTGGGGAGGGCTGGCCTACCTGGTGATGGTGCAGGGCGGTCGCCTCATCCCCGTCGCCATTCCCGTCGCCTGTCTAGGCATGGGCAGCATCACCTACCTCACCACAGGAGCAGTGCGCAACCGCCTCGAAGAACAGCGCCTGCGCCGCACACTAGAGCGCTACGTAGCGCCCTCCGTAGCCCAAGAAATTCTTAGCCAGCCCGAAGACTTTAACCGACTCACCGTCGGCCACCGGTTTCAGGCGGCGGTGCTGTTTTCAGATATTCGCGGCTTTAGTCGGATCTCCTACCAGCTGGGGGCCGAAGAAACGGTCAGCCTGCTGAACACCTACCTAGACGTCATGGTCGGCGCTATTCTCCGCCATCGGGGCACCATCGATAAGTTCATCGGCGATGCCGTGATGGCCGAGTTTGGCGCGCCTAAATCCCAAGGCCCCGAGCAAGATGCGCTCAGTGCGGTATCTGCCGCCCTGGCAATGCGCGAGGCTTTGGCGACCCTGCGCCTTAAGCTTCAGGCCCAAGGGCTCCCGCCTCTCTACAACGGTATTGGCATTAGCTATGGCGAACTGGTCGTGGGCAACATCGGTTCGGTGCAGCGGCTAGAGTACACCGCCATTGGCGACACCGTAAACGTCGCCAGCCGCATTGAAGGGTTGACCAAGCAGATCGGCACCGACATTTTAATTACCCAATCTTGCTATGACATGGTTAAAGACCACATCGTCGCCATTGAGCATGGGGCCCATGTCCTGGCCGGACGCGAGCACGAAGCGGTGCCCGTGTACGGGGTGGTGGCCTTCAAGGGGGACCATGACGGGCTATACCACCAAGTGCAGAAGGATTTGACTCAGCACCTAGGGCAACTACCCCGCACTCCCAAGGGTTAAAAAACCGTAGGGTCTATTGCCTCAATTCAACCCAACTCAGACTGCTCTCAGCCTGGCCCAGTCAATACGGCCTGGTCGATAGCCGCCTGTAGCCACTGCGATGGAAGAGTTTATGTAATGGTTCTGTTAACACCCTAGGGAAAATACTGACCTTCCCCTAGGGCTTCGGAACGTAAGAGCGCGATTAAAGTCTGACAAATATTCATCCGGATTCATCCGGATTGCCTCAAGCCGGAAGCTCTGGCTAACTTAGCCAAAGCTTCACCGACTTATATGGGTTCCATAAACAGGGCTAGAACCCTTGTTTTACAAAGCTTTAGCCTACTCAAGCCCCGATTCTCAACCTTTGAATAGGGCGGTTGGAACCGTGGCGAGCGAGCCAGAGCTCTGATTTTTCGCATAACGTCGATTGTTCTTGTACGATGAATGGGATTCGTCGCGGTCTCCGTGTTTCTGTCATTGTGACCCTACTCTCACCGCCATTAGGCTGATATCACGAGCACACAATCCTTCTCGAACTATGCATCGCCTTTTACTCAACAGATGTCGATCGGGCTGGGGTGGTTGGCTATGGCCAACCGCTGCAACCTACGATCGCCCCTGTTTTGGCATCAGGCCACTCGATTAAGAGGCATAGTTCTTAGCTGGTCGAGCTGGATTTGACGTTTTATGAAATCGCCATGGTTGCCACTTCACAATTTCAATCTAGAACCAGCAGTTTAGAGTTGCTGCGGCTTTACCAAAGTAATCCCACCCTTGCCCTGCGAAACCAACTGGTGCAGCTCAATATTGGGCTGGTGCGGCGCGAGGCCTACCGCTGGTTGCAGCAGTCAACCGAAACCTTTGACGACCTCATGCAGGTCGGTAGCCTGGGGCTAATTCGTGCTATCGAACGCTTTGACATGGGCAAGGGCTACGCCTTTAGCTCCTTTGCCATTCCCTATATTCGCGGCGAAATTCAGCACTACCTGCGCGACAAGAGCACCTCCATGCGCATTCCCCGCCGGTGGCAAGCGCTGCAAAGCCAATCGACGCGGGTTATTCGCCAACTCCAGGCCAACCTAGGTCGCCTGCCCAAGGATCACGAAATTGCCAATGCCCTCGAGATTTCGGCGGCGGAGTGGCAAGAGGTGAAGCTGGCCAACCGGAACCGATCGTTGCTCAGCCTTGACGCACCCGTGCAAGACGAAGAGTCGGCCTGCCTCGGCGACCTGCTGCCCGATCTCAAGTACAAGAGCTTTCAACTGGCCCAAGAAGATCAAATTCGTCTCCAGCAGGCTCTTCATCAGCTCGAACAACGCACCCGCGAAATATTGGAATTTGTGTTCCTCTACGACCTAACCCAAAAAGAAACCGCTGAACGGATGGGCATTAGCGCCGTTACCGTGTCGCGCCGGGTCAAGCAGGGGCTCAAGCACCTCCAAACGCTCATGACCTCTGGCGAAGACGAACTGACCTAAAGCGTTCTGCATTAGCAGAAGTGAGCTATCTTTGGGAATCATGGGCTCAGGAAGCAAGGAGGCTTGGCCATGGGGGCAGTTTTATTTTTAGTCTTGTTCGTTCTTGGGGCTTTGCTAGCGTTGGCTGGCAACCTGGTCAGCATCGTAGACGCCTTTCGGGTCAGCCCTGTTTGGGGCCTGCTGTCGCTCTTCATACCCTTCGCGCTGATTGTTTTCTGGGTCAAATTTTGGGGCCGTAAGTGGGCTCGCAACGGCTTTTTTATCAGCCTGGGTGGGCTAGGGGCCATGCTTCTATCGCTCCCTTTTCTGGGTGGGTTCATTGCCCAGCGACTTGGGCAAGTCAGTAGCTCTGTCGACGAGACCCTGATCATCGAAGAGATTCCCGTAGAGCCGGTGCCGACCCCTAATGGTGACGCGCCGGTGCCAGACCCAGCGTTTGCGGAGCCCTTAGTGCCAGTGGCACCGCAGCTGTCTCCCATTGCCCGTGCCGAACTGATTCAATCGACCGATCCCAACGAGCGCCTCCAGCAGATTAACAAAAGCCGCACTGACCCCTTTTCCGTGGTGCCCACGCCTCCTGCGCCTCGGGTCGTAGCTCCCCCGGCTCCCCCGGCTGGCGGAGCGGCAGGGACACCAGCAGGCACGACTACGGGTAACCCTGCTACCCCAGGGACGGGCGTTCCTGGAACCTCGACTACCCCACCTGGGGCTGCTCCTGGCGGATCTGGCGGATCTGGGGGATCGTCAACGCCCCCGGGCCTAGCTCCTTTGCCCCAGCTCCCTAAACCCACTCTGGCCGAGGCCGTACTGGTCACTGGGGTCATGACCATCGGCAACGAAAATTTTGCGGTGGTTCAGACCGTCAATGGCAGTCAGTATGTGAGGGCTGGCCAGCGAGTCTCTAACGGGCAAGTCCTGGTCAAGCGCATTGATGTGCGCGGTGTCGATCCGGTGGTGATACTAGAGCAAAATGGCATTGAAGTGTCTCGTCCCGTAGGTGGCCCAGCCCCAGGGGCTGAAGAGCAGCCAGCGGCCTAGTCTAGAAAGTAGGCCATGCGCCCAAAACCAAGTCGTGTCAGAATGTGAAGTGCTTGATTTGGTTTGGCTTGGGAATATCTATGCCGCTTGAAACGGTTGTTTGGCAGGGTTTGTGGGGAGCGATCGCCCTTTTGATGGCAGAGGTTGTCCGGGATGTCTACCACATGGTGAGCCACTACTGGCCGCCCCTAATGCGGTTGCACAACTGGCATCACCGCGCCTATAAGAAAGACTTTACCCCCGTTAGCCCCACCCTTTACCGCCAGGCCCAGCTTTACAACGATGCCCCTGAGGCCGTGGTCATGACCGGGGCCATGGTAGGGTTGGCGATTTCCACCGGTATCTACGGATTTTGGTTAGGGGCGCTCTATGGGCTGAGCTTTTTAGCGGCGGCGGTGGCTCGGGCCCAGGGCTGGCTGCTGGCTACCGACCTCACCCATGAGCCTGGCGAACTGACCACCATGCCCAGCAACTGGCGGGTGAACCGAACGTATCACTGGCGGCACCACTTTGACGACACCAATGCCTACTTTTCTGGATCGTTTACGCTACTCGATAAGCTGATGGGTACAGGGGTTTCTCTCAAGGGCAAAACCGTGGCCGTGACCGGGGCATCTGGTACCCTGGGCCGCGCCCTGTTGACGGAACTGACCCGACAAAAAGCCCGCCCCATCGCCTTGACGACCTCCCCCGAGGCCAGCTTTGAGGAGGGCATTGTCTGTATCCCATGGCAGCCAGGAGCCGAGGCCGATCTGCGCGAGGCTCTGAAAAAGGTCGATATTCTCATCCTCAACCACGGGATGAATGGGCACGGCGATCGCGATCCGGCGGCGATCCAAACTGCCCTGGAGGTCAATGCCCTCTCGGGCTGGCGGCTAATGGAGGTGTTTTTTACCACCGTCGAAACATCCGCCCAGCGGGCGAATAAAGAAGTGTGGGTGAACACCTCCGAGGCCGAAGTTAACCCTGCGTTTAGCCCTCTGTACGAGGTGTCTAAACGCCTGATGGGCGACCTGGTGACCCTGCGGCGGCTCGATGCGCCCTGTGTAGTGCGCAAGGTCATTTTGGGGCCCTTTAAGAGCAGTCTCAACCCCATTGGGGTCATGTCCGCAGACTGGATCGCCTGGGCGGTGATCGCCTTGGCCAAGCGTAACGTGCGCAATATTATTGTGACCATTAACCCCCTGACCTATCTGCTGTTTCCGCTGAAGGAACTGGGTCAGGGAATCTATTTCAGGCTGTTTACCCATGGCGACCCCTGAGCCTAAGACCGACAGCCTCAGGGGAAAAGGGTGTACGGGACACAGGCCTCAACTGCGGTTAAAGAATTCAACCTCGGGCAAGCGGGGATCATTCACCATGCCCAGGCCCTCAAAGCTCCAGCGGCTGATCAGGGGCTTGAGGGCTGTCGCAGTGACGGTTTCAACGGCAAACCTGTCGCTGAGGTCGGGGGCGTGGGCATTGAGGTAGCTGAGCGCGTCGTAGTCGGCGGTAAATACCAGTAGAAAGCCAGCCGGAGGGGGCTGGTCGGGGTCGCCTTGACCGCGGGGGCGAGCCACCAAATAGCTGCCGTCGGCGCGCGATCGCAGTAGGTAGTAGAGCTGAGACATCATAATTTTTGCGGTTAACCAAGGTCGATGAATAGCCCTAGCAGGACCCATGGGGCTGGGCGAAGCGAATCGGCCTAGAGCACCGGTGCAGGATGGCTAAAAACCCGGTTTCTTTGTCGCTGCGCTAACGGCATGACTTGCCTTCTGGCCCAGAAACCGGGTTTCTGTACCGATGTTCTAAGCCCTTTAGGGGATCTAATTGATGTCTGAGAGACGAATGCGGGGGTCCACAAAACTCAGAGCTAGATCGGCCAGCAGATTGCCGATAATCAGCATCACCGCCGCTATCACCAGGCTGGCCATGACCAGATAGAGGTCTTGGGACTGTACCGCTTCCAGGGTTAGCTTTCCCAGACCTGGCCAGTTAAAGTAGGTCTCGGTAATAAACGAGCCTCCCAGCAGGCTGGCAAACTCAAACCCCAGCAGGGTAATCAGCGGGTTCACCGCATTGCGCAGGGCGTGGACGTAGACTACCCGGTTTTCGGATAGCCCCTTGGCGCGGGCGGTTTGAATATAGTTTTGCCGCAGGACATCGAGCAGCTGACCCCGGGTAATACGCTGCAGCCCGGCGAAGCTGGTAATGCTCAGGGCCAGGGTCGGCAAAACCAGGTGCCAGCCCACGTCTAGCAGGCGCCCAAACCAGTTGAGGTCGTCGTGGATGATGCTGGTGCGCCCGCCAATGGGGAACAGGGGAGCCACGCTCTGGGCAAAAAACAGCAGCAGCAGCCCCGTCACAATGGTGGGCATGCCCTGCCCCAGATAACTCAGCACCCGCAGCACTCGATCGAGGAAACGGTTTTGGTTAACGGCTCCTGCAATGCCCATGGGCAGGGCAATCAGCCAGGTCATGAGAATAGCGGCAAAGGAGAGCAGTAGGGTGTTGGGCACCCGCTCCCAGAGCAGGTCAATCACCGGGCGCTGGTAGGAAAAACTGAGGCCAAAGTTGCCGTGGAAGATCACCTGATAAAGCCAGTTGAGGTACTGCCGCCAACCAGGCTGATCAAGGCCAAACTGGGTTTCGAGCTGCGCCAGGGTCTCTGGCGAAAACTGAGGACTCTGGCGGTACTGATCGAGAAAGTTGCCGGGAGCCAGCTGAATCACAAAGAAACTCAGGGCCGAGGCCAACAGCAGGGTAAGGGCGGCCTGCAGCACCCGCTTCAGCACATAGAGCACGGTCTCGCTGCTGGCAAAGGCCACCAGTTGTTCCCAGGGGCTGACCAGGGGGCGGCGAGGGGTAGAAGACTGAGCCATCCCAAATGTATAAACCTAAAGAATTACCTGTGGTGATTCTAGACTAATCGCCCTGGGGTGATCGCCCTGGAGTAATCGCACTGGGTAATTGCAACGTTAGATTGCTGAAATGCTCTAACTGAGGTGCCCATAACCTTTGATATTGAAAGTTCAACCTAAACATCACCCTTGAACAAAAGGTGCTGAGTTTTGGTTTTTAGGATGCCAGTGTGGCTGTTTGGGCCTGGCTAAACTCGTGCCTGGCCGTTCACCGCTCACTCTCCTTCCAGATTCCTATGCCGGATAGTCTTGTCAGGACGCTTCTATGACCACCCTTCAGCCCCCTCCCGTTAAAAGCGGCACCCTGGTTTTAACCGCCCCACTGTCGGGACAGCTGGTACCGATTGAAACTGTGCCCGATCCGGTCTTTGCCCAAAAAATGGTGGGGGATGGGGTTTCGATCGACCCCCTTAGCCAGGTGTTGCTGGCCCCCTGTGATGGCGAGATTGTGCAGCTCCACAGCGCTAACCATGCGGTGACGATTAAAACCGCTGGGGGCCTTGAGATCTTGATGCACATCGGCCTCGATACCGTGGCCTTGAAGGGGAAGGGGTTTACCCCCAAGGTGGGGATGGGCGATCGCGTTAAAACCGGTGACCCGCTGATCGCCTTCGACGCCGACTATATCGCCCTCAACGCCCGCAGTCTACTGACCCAGATCGTGGTGACCAATGGCGATCGCGTAGCTGAGTTCAAGCCCGCCAGCGGCCTGGTCAACGCCGCCCGCGATCCCATCCTGGAACTGGTGCTGGTTGCCGCCACCACCGCTGGCGATGACGCCGCTGGCCCCACGGTGATCTCCCAAGCCATCATCATCCCCAACCCGGTGGGGCTGCACGCCCGACCCTCAGCGGTGCTGGTGCAACTGGCCAAAAAATACCAGTCGACCCTGCGCATTCGCCGGGGTAGCGACAGTGCTAACGCGCGCAGCGTGGTGGCGATCATGGGGCTGGAAATTGCTCGGGGCGATACGGTCACCCTGGAGGCCACGGGGGTCGATGCGACGGCGGCGATCGCCGAACTCGAAGCCGCCGTGCGCGACGGCCTCGGCGAAGCTGGGGCCACTGCGGTAGCCTTGGCCTCGGCCAGCATTGCCCAATCGGCGATTTCGGCCCCCGCCCCCCGGCCGAAATCCGACGATCCCAGCATCATTCTCGGGGTGGCCGCCTCGCCGGGGGTGGCGGTGGGCAACACCTACCACCTGCGCCGCCAGGAGATTCGGGTCGAGGAAAACGGCGACAGCCCCAACGCCGAGCGCCGCAAACTCGATCAGGCCATGGGCCAGGCCATGCTCGAAATCGAGAGCCTGCGGGCCAAAGTGCACGGCCAGGGCGACCCCAGCAAAGCGGCTATTTTTGCCGCCCACCAGGAGCTCCTGGAAGACCCGGAACTGATGGATATTGCCAGCAGCGCCATCGACAAGGGCAAAAGCGCCGCCTTTGCCTGGCAGCAGACCTACCGGGCCCAGGCCGACCAACTGGCCCAGCTCAAGAGTGAGCTGCTGGCCCAGCGGGCGAACGATTTGCGCGACGTGGGCGATCGCGTCCTCCGCATTCTCACCGGGGTGAAGGAAGAAACTCTGGTGTTTCCGGCTAACACCATTTTGCTGGCCGAAGACCTCACCCCCTCAGACATGGCTAACCTGGATCCGGCCAGGGTGGTGGGCTTCTGTACCATCGCCGGGGGGTCGACCTCCCACGTGGCGATTTTGGCGCGGTCCATGGGCCTCCCGGCGATCGCCGGAATCGAACCCCGCATTCTCGACTTGGCCGACGGCACCCCGGTGATTCTCGACGGCACCAAGGGCCGAGTGAAGCTCAACGCCTCGGTGGCAGAACTGGAACAAACCCAGGATCGCATTGCCCGGCAAAAGGCCCGGCAAGCGCGGGATCTGGAGCACGCCTTTGAGCCCGCCATCACCCAGGACGGGCGGCAGATCGAAGTCGTGGCCAACATTGGCAGCCAAAAAGACGCCGAAGACTCCCTTAAGGTTGGAGGCGAAGGGGTCGGATTGCTGAGAACAGAATTTGTGTTCATGGAGGCCAGCTCGGCCCCCACCGAAGACGAGCAGGAAATCATCTACGCCGACATCCTGCGGGTGCTGGGCCCCGATCGCCCGATGATCATCCGCACCCTGGATGTGGGGGGCGACAAGCCCCTACCCTACATGCCCATGGCCCACGAAGAAAATCCCTTCCTGGGCGAACGGGGCATTCGCCTCGGCTTTGATCGCCCGGAGCTGATGCGTACTCAGTTCCGCGCCATTCTCAAGGCCTCCACGGCGGGCAAGGCCAGGGTGATGTTTCCCATGATTGCCCGCCTGGAAGAAATCGACATGGCCAAGGCGGTGATGGAAGAGGAGCGCCTCAGGCTGGGGGTGCCCCCCATCGAGATCGGCATCATGATCGAGGTGCCCGCCGCCGCGGTCTCCGCCGAGCGCTTTGCGGAAAAGGTTGATTTCTTCTCCATAGGCACCAACGACCTGACCCAGTACACCCTGGCCATGGATCGCGGCCATCCCAAACTGGCCCCCTTTGTGGATGCCCTCAACCCCAGCGTGCTGCGGATGATTGACCTCACCGTGCGCGGAGCCGATCGGCACGGCAAGTGGGTCGGCGTCTGCGGCGGCGTCGCTGGCGACCCCCAGGCGGTGCCCATTCTGATCGGCTTGGGGATTACAGAACTCAGCGTCAGTGTGCCGGTGATTCCGGCGGTCAAGGCCCAGGTGCGGGCCCTGAGCCTGGCCCACTGCCGAGACTTGGCCCAACAGGCGTTGAATCTGGACTCTGCCGCCCAGGTGCGCGACCTGGTGCCCATGGAGGAGGGTTAGGTTTGTCCCGCGATTGTGTGCATTGGCGGAGCTAAATCTTGCGGTATCCCTCCAAACCCCGACCGCCGAATGCACCCTACACCTACTGGGGGCATCTCACCTAACCCCGACCGCCGAATGCACCCTACACTCACCCCCTCACCC
>JAIXUR010000196.1 GCA_027483425.1 Cyanobacteriota bacterium
GGCCCAGAGTTCAGTGGCCCAGAGTTCAGTAGCCCAGAGTTCAGTAGCCCAGAGTTCAGTGGCCCAGGAGTCTTTGAATCTGGGAACTTCACCCCGTCCCCAGGCCCAGTCGCCCGCGGCGGTAGCCGGGGTCAGTCCCACAGCCGCTCCGGGTTCTGTCTCCTCCGCCCAGAACGGCCAGGCCACTGCTCAGCCTGCCATCACCCAGGCTTCTGGGCCCAGTCCTAACCCCACGGCCTCAGCCCCTACCGATACGGCCACCGGCCTGGGTGCCCCGACAGCGGCCAACATTGCTCGCAGCTACCCCATTAGCCCGGCCCGGCATCAGGGATACAGTGCGCGGCTCAACCAGCCCGCCCCCATGCTCACCACGTCAGTCTCAGATGCCCCTGGTGCCCAGGCCGTACGACTCCATGGCGAGGCCCCCGCCCAAACGACCGCCGCCGCCCCTAACCCGACGCCAGCCTTGGCTCCAACAGCCACCACACCGGCCCCCACGGCCCCCGACTCAGTCCAGGCCAGCACCAGTCCCGCTCCTACCATCGCCCAGCCCAGTCCCTCAGCGCCACCTAGCGGGGCCGCAGCGGGCCAGGCGGTAACCCCCAGCGCCCAGGCCACGCAGCCTGAAGGCCTTGGCACGGCACAGGTGACGACTCAGCCTCAACCCGCGATCGCCCCACCCGAGAGCCTACCCCTCAATCAAGTTGGCCCTCGCGTTAGCCCCCCTCGCACCCCCCTTGTGCCCAGTCAAGTATCCCCAGGCGCTAGCGTGCCAACCCCAACCGCCCAGGCACCAAGACCCAACCTGTCCTCCCTGCCTGGGGTAGCATCCCCAGGCAGTACCCCAGAAGGTGCTCCATCAAGTTATCCAGGGGCCACCCAGATCCTGCAACGGCACCTGGGTCAGGCCAATCCAGCGTCCATTAATCCCCAAGCTCAGACTATCAAAGGGCAGCCGACGACCTATTGCTTGTCCAACCGGGCGCTTTCCCCAGATCCCGAGGCCACCGCCCAAGACTGGAATGGAATGCAGCCTAAAGACGATGGGGCAGAGTCCGGTGAACCTGGGCAGGTGGGTCGGCAGGTGCCCGCTGAGCCAACCCTAGCAGCTATCCATTGTCCTGGTGAATCGGCTACCGATGACGCCGCCACCTTAGCCGCCCCAGGCTCTGACGCCCTGGACTCTGACGCCCTGGACTCTGACGTCGCCACCCCAGATCAGACACCTGTTCTACGTCAAGACTAGGCCATTTTTACTAGTCGATAAAGTCTAGTCGATGGCACTGAGGGGATAGGACGGCTCCCCTGGCATAGGCTATGGTGAGGTAAGCCAGACCTAGGGCCATCCTATCCAAGACACACGATGCAGTTGCACTGGGAAACACAGGGCCAGGGCTTCCCGATTCTCTGCCTCCACGGGCACCCAGGGTCGGCCAAGACCATGACGGTGTTTATGGTGGGGCTGAGCGATCGCTACCAAACCCTGGCCCCTGACCTGCGCGGCTACGGCGCTAGCCGCACCCGCTCGCCCTTTGAGCTCGAAGACAGCCTGATCGACCTGATTGAATTATTGGATACCCAGGGCATCGATCGCTGCCTGGTACTGGGCTGGTCCCTAGGGGGCATCCTGGCCATCGAGTTGGCCCTGCGCTACCCCGAACGGGTAGCCGGGCTGGTTCTGATTGCCACGGCTGCTCGCCCGGTCGGAGCCCATCCGCCCCCATCCTGGCTTGAGTTGATCAACACCGGGCTGGGGTCGATTTTGAATGTGTTAGCCCCTGGCAATCCCTGGGTCGTCCGGGGGCTGGGGCCGCGATCGCTCTATCGCTACCTGCTTAGGCAGCACACCCCCCAGGCCTACCACCACCTGGCCAAAGCAGGCTTTTGGGCCTACCTGGGCACCTCACCCCTGGCCCACCGTGCCCTCAACCGCGCCCTGGCCCGCCGCTACAATCGCCTACCCGACCTGGGTGCGATTACTGTGCCCTGCCTGGTCCTTTGCGGAGCCGAAGACTGCCATATCACCGCCCAGGCCAGCCTCGAAACCGCCGCTCACCTGCCCAGGGCCGAAAGCCACTGCTACCCAAACACTGCCCACCTACTGCCCTGGGAAATTCCCGAGCAGTTAATTGAGGATATCCATTATTGGCTAGAGCGCCATGGGGAAGCCCTAGGCATGGTCAGTAGATAGACAACCTAGGAGACCTCTGGGCAACAAGATACCCCAATGGAGGGGCCCAGGGTCTGCGCCCTGGCCAGGCATCAAACATCTCCGGTATTTTTGTGGCCACAACTGTCCTCACCAGCATGAAAGCCAGTTATGGATCCAGGTGTTAGGACTGGCCACCAAAGGCCGGCGTCGAGAAGCCCCCCGCAGGGGTATCCCACTCGTCGGTAATGGTGAGCTGAGCTGGGTAACCGCACAGAGACACCATGGTCTGAATATTTTGGGCTCCTTCCTGCTCCAGGTCTTCGATATAGCCACCCTTGGCCGCCATGGCCTCCAGTTCGCTATCGAAAGGCCCAAAGTAGTAGGTACAGGCGGGCTGGTTGGTCTTGATCTCTATCCACCAGGCTTTCCCCCGGCCAAATAAGTTACCTAAAAAGCGACCCAAAACGTTATTCATAAGATTTTGCCTATCTGCCTGGTTACTAAAGTCAGAGAGTACACTTCCAAACAAACCAGGGGCAATTCTAAAGCCCCTGTTTGTTTATACTGTCTTGCCTTTGATTTTGCAAAGAGGAAATTTGTAGCTGCGCCACCCATTGATGACGATAGATCTCATAGAGCGCCATGCCTGTAGCCACCGATGCATTTAGGCTAGGAACCGTTCCCCGCAGTGGAATTGACACCAGCGTGTCGCAGCTCTGCTGTACGCTCAGGCTCAACCCGCTCCCCTCAGCCCCGACCACAATGACCGTGGGGCGATCGAAGGTAGTGCGATGCACCGGCTGACTCGCCTCCGAAGCCAGGCCATAAATCCAAAATCCCTTTTCCTTCAGGGTGTCGAGGCCACGCTTGAGGTTCACCACTCGCGCCACTGGCAGATGCTCTAGGGCTCCGGCGGCCACCTTAGCGACGGCGGCCGTCACCCCCACCGCCCGACGTTGGGGAATCACCATGCCCTGGGCTCCTAGGGCCTCGGCCGTGCGAATAATGGCCCCCAGATTGTGGGGATCAGTAATACCATCGGCAGCAATAATGACCGGTAGCTTGGTCGCCGCGAGGGCGGCCTCAATCATCTCATCGAGATCGTGGTAAGGATGGGACGCCGCCTGGGCCGCAATGCCCTGGTGGCTCGCTCCAGCGGTAATCTGATTCAACCGTAGGGTATCGACCTCGTCGATGACTGCGCCATTGGCTTTGGCCTCATCAATCAGCGACAGAAACCGGGGATCATAGCGAATACGAGCATTAACCCAGACCCGGTTCAGAGGTCGCTGGGCCTGGAGAGCAGCTTCGACCGCATGGCGGCCATAGATCAGATCGCTTTCGTCCTGAACATCGTCTCCATCCCCCACCAGGGGATCCATCAGGGCTAATTTGTGGGACGAATCAGTGGCTGAGCGATGCCGGAACTCATGCCGAGCCGGGTCTCGAACGCCTTGCGAATCACCCCCCTGGTACCGAGAACTACCGTTGCTATAGCGAGGCTTACCATCGTCCTGGCGAGGCTTGTTGCCCTCGTAGCGAGGTTTACCCCCGTCGTACCGAGGCTTGCTGCCCTCGTAGCGAGGCTTGCCATCGTCATACCGGGGTTTATCCCCGTCATAACGGGGCTTATCGTCTTTGTAACGCGGTTTGTCACCGTCGTAGCGAGGTTTACTGCCTTGGTAGCGCGGCTTATCACCGTCTTGGCGGGGTCTACTGCCTTCATACCGGGGCTTGTCACCGTCGTAGCGAGGTTTACTGCCCTGGTAGCGCGGCTTATCACCCTCCTGGCGGGGTCTGCTGTCGTCATAGCGGGGCTTGTCGCCGTCGTAGCGAGGCCGATCGTCGTTGTAGCGTGGTTTACCCTCGTCGTAGCGAGGTTTGCTGCCCTGGTAGCGCGGATTGCCGTCAGCCTGACGGGGCTTGCTACCGTCGTAACGGGGTTTACCCTCGTCGTAGCGGGGCTTACTGCCGTCGTAGCGCGGCTTGCCATCCGCTGGCCGAGGCTTACCCTCGTCGTAGCGGGGTTTAGGTTTACTCCCCTCGTAGCGGGGTTTGCCATCCGCTGGCCGAGGCTTACCCCCTTGATAGCCCCCGTAGGACTGGCGAGGCTCCGAGCCGGAGGAGCGTTTGGGGTTGTTGCGGGAGGGCTTTTGAGGCGGCATGGTCAAACCTGACAAGGACTAGAAAAATCGACAAACGTTCGATCAGAAGCCCTAGGCTAGCACGCCTTACCCACTCCCCTCAGCTCTCCCATTCCTAACCGCCTGGTAGCTACGGGCCACCCACAGAGATCAAGGCAACCTGAATCAACGCTTTCAGGGGCTCAAAGTACCATGGGGCGGTCTGCGATCGCCAGGGCACTAGATCCCGCCAAGCCGCTCAAACCCAGTGCTGAGGGCATTTAACCCACGATCCGAAAAGAATCTTAAGTTTTGGGCATTCGGTACCACCGTCACCACCAGGTTCGGAATAATCCTTCACAATGGGAAGCGACATCCCCATATTGGAGTGATGCCAATGGCTTACTCATCTAACGGCCCAAAGCTCGAATGCCCAGTTCACCTGGTGCTGTCCTACATTGGCAGTAAATGGGCCATCCTGATCTTGCGGGAGCTGTTCTACGGTAATCGCCGCACCAACGAATTTTTGTCAGCCCTGCCTGGCATTAGCACTAAAACCCTGACCGCCCGCCTCCGGGAGCTAGAAAGCTATGGTCTAGTCAATCGCACGGTATTTCCCGAAGTACCGCCCCGGGTGGAGTACTCTCTCACCTCCAAGGGGCGAGAGGTGCAGCCGATCATGGCAGCCTTCAACCAGGTCGGGCAACAGTGGTTGGTGCATAGCCCCACAGGCACCCCGGCAACGGTCTACGGCCCCAGGGGGCACTAAACCCTCTCCCTAACCCCCGTCTCCCTAACCATCGGTGACCTGCGGTCAGTCATTGCTCCAGGTTTCAGCGGGGATCAGGTCGCCAATGCGATCGCGCACAAAGTAGTCGTACTCTTCCAGCTCAGCCTCAATAAAGGGCCATTCCCGAGACGCGACATAGCCGCACAGCGCACAAATTGGCTGGCATCGATCGAGGGTGCCGCACTCGACGAGGTGCTTAGCCTCGTCACGAATTTCATCAATGGTATAGTGCCGAGCAATGACCCGATTAGCGGTTGTGGTTGTCATGGCGTAGCCCTCTAAAAACTGGATGGCAACGGGAGGATGTTGAGCTATTAACCACCTTTAATAATGCAACCCTAGCCTTGGGGATCAAAGCAGTTGATGCGTATCCTTACCTTTGTTTACCCACTGAAACATTGTAGCCTGGTACACAGTTTCAGGTCTGGTTCAGAGCACCTCAAGCCCTGTCCTCAAAACACCTGCCCGTTGGCTTCCCATGGGCCTGATCCGCGCTGATCTAGCGAGGTCGAGCAAACACCTGGGTCCAGTAGAGGTGTCCAGCACCCACCGCAGAGCCAATGCCCAACTCGGTAAAGGCGGGGTTGAGAATATTCTGGCGGTGACCGGGGCTACTCATCCAGCCAGCCATGAC
>JAIXUR010000312.1 GCA_027483425.1 Cyanobacteriota bacterium
CCTGAGGTCAACTTCAAAACCCTGGGGAGCCGCTGCTGCCCAGGGCTATACCTGGCGGGCGAGGTGCTCAACATCGATGGGGTGACCGGCGGCTTTAATTTTCAGAGCGCCTGGACCACGGGCTGGCTAGCGGGGCAGGCGATGGCCGCGGCCTTAGCGGCGGCGGACTAAACCATCCGCACTATCATGGGCTGGAAAGTCTTTCTGAACAGCCTTCTCACCTATGCCGGGGCCAACCCCGAAGATTAAAGACGAATACCAGGCTGAAAACATCTTTTTTGTGCCAGCGGACGCGCGCTGGTCGTTTTCGCAGGCCCGGCCAAGCAGCTGGATATTGACCCCTGCTGTGGGTCGGGGGGAATGGTTGTGCAGTCGAAAAGTTTGTGGCGGAGCATCAGGACCGGATTAACGGCCTCTCCATCTACGGGCAGGAGAGCAACCAGACCACCTGGCGGCTGGCGAAGATGAACCTGGCGATTCGGGGCATTGACAGTTCCCAGGTGAAGTGGAATAGCGAGGGGTCATTTCTGAACAATGCCCACAAGGCTCTGAAGGCTGATTTTGTGATTGCCAATCCGCCGTTTAACGACAGCGATTGGAGTGGGGATTTGCTGCGGGGAGATGGGCGTTGGCAGTATGGGGTGCCGCCTGCGGGCAATGCTAACTTTTCCTGGTTGCAGCATTTTGCCTATCACTTGGCTCCGAGCTTTTAGGCTTCTCGACCACTCACTTCACACGGAAGAGGTCACTGGTTCGAAACCAGTATCGCCCATACGCTTCAAAGATCGGCACACAAACCATCGCTAAAAAAAGCCCTCCGAGACGATCGGAGGGCTAAGTAACAGGGGTAGGTAAACTTGGTTTAGACTGTTCCAGCTAATCACTTAAGGACTGGACTCAGCCTTAGCCAAGATAACTTATAGGATGGAATACGCTTAGAGGCTACGATCCGAAGCGATTGAGCTAGATCGAAAGCCAGCCGAACCACGACAGCACCACTGCGATCGCCACCAAGCTCAAGGCGATCGCCAGGCCAGCCGTCACCACTCCAGCGGCCTTACGCACACTGTCGGGGGTTTCGATCCAGTTGCCCTGGGCAATCCGGCGATCGGCCGAGAAGTCATAGCCCAGAGCTTTGAGCGTCATTAGGTGGTCGTGGGTATAGCGGGGAGCCCGCTCAAAGGGCAGTTCACCCTGCGATCGCTGGGGCAGCACCCGTCGCCGCTGGTAGGGCACTGTATCCTCCCCAAAACACGAGATATATTCCTCACCGTCCATCAGGGCATCGACTAGCCCTTCAACGCCCTTAGTGGCCAACACAATGGACCAGGCCAGGGTTTCTTGATGGCTGTAAACATTGCGGCCTAGCAATCGCTGCACACACAGTTCGGCAAAGCGATAGTTATTATTGACCTCATAGTTCCAGGTGCGAAAGGCGCTGGAGATCGCTAACCCCCGGACAAAATCCTTGATCGAGATTAAGCCACTCCGGAGCTGAGACTCTAATAGGGTTTGGCGATTGCTCTTCAGCATTTGCTGCTCATGGAAAATCTGGCGGTAGGCTGCCGTGATCAAGGCATCCATATCCCCATTAGAAGAGGCTGTACCTAAGGTAAAAATTCCAGCTTGCTCATCTCCTGGTACCTCATAACCTTCTACACGCTGGTTCTGGCTGTGGGGCGCATAGGCTAGTAACGGCAAATTCACGGCTATTTTTCCTCCAATTGCGAAATTAAAAAACATTTTACTTCCTAACCCTGAGGTCATAGCTATCGACGACCTCCGCCATAATTGCAAGCCCTAAAAACATCGTGAGTTTTAGGCGGGCAAGAGCAATAAGTGCTAATACCTAGCCTAGGGGAACTGGGGATCAGGCCCTCTTATCTCAACAAAGAGAGCAACAATCCGTTACATTTCTTCAAGATGATAAGGATGAGAATATTTTTTCGAGAGAGAATTATTCCTGGTCATCCCGCACGCCGGTGGCAAACAGGGGCTGACTGTAATGCCTCTGTCGAGTATTGGTGCGTATTTGCAATCGGATCCGTATCGGGGCTTTGTGGCTCGGATCCGGTCTCCGTTGCTGCGTAGGCAGAGCAATTGACATCTTCAGCACAGCAGCTTGTGCTGGTTTTATGTTGCAGAGAGCATAATCGTTGCCTGGAGCCGCTCTAGCGAGGGTTTGCACTGGTGCCGCGACGCCTAAACCAGCACGAGCACCCTAGTAAGATTGCGTAATGTTACGTTGCCGGAGCCCACCTAAGCCCGATAAAAAGGCCCTCAAATGACCAGTAGAAGCAAATTTTTCGCTTTGACCCTGCTGGCAGTATGGCTGTTCCTTAATAACTTGTAAAATATTAAAGACACGCCAGCGGTGTATAAACATGTCTGGAG
Organism: Cyanobacteriota bacterium; assembly: GCA_027483425.1. Lineage (GTDB taxonomy): Bacteria > Cyanobacteriota > Cyanobacteriia > Phormidesmidales > Phormidesmidaceae > Nodosilinea. Next base: position 2,395 of record JAIXUR010000312.1, read on the forward strand.
GGTTCATTGAATTAGCGAAAGCCAATTCAGGCAACGGTTTCGGGGTATGTCGCGTCTCCATTGCGGAGATGCTCTTCCTCCTTCTAACCTGTCTTCTCTTGCTAGGGTGTCGAACTGATTGTATTGAAGTTTGAACAACCTTGAAGAAATGTAAATCAGATGAGAAGTCGAGCGCCGTTGATCTTGTAAGATCCTTTCATAGATTGATTAGCCAGCTGCGGCTGAACTAATCAATTCTGGTCAACTGACCATTTCAAGCGAACTCAGCGACAAAAAAATTAGGAGATTTGAGTCAATGTTTGACGCATACACTAAGGTTGTTTCTCAGGCTGATGCAAGAGGTGACTTTCTGTCCAACGATCAGCTAGATGCTCTGGGCCGTGTTACTGGCGATGGCCTGAAGCGGATTGACGCTGTCAACCGTATGACCGGTAGCGCTTCCTCTATTGTTTCTAGCGCTGCTCGTGGCCTGTTCGCTGAACAGCCCCAGCTGATTGCTCCTGGCGGAAATGCTTACACCAACCGTCGCATGGCTGCTTGCCTCCGCGACATGGAAATCATCCTCCGTTATGTCACCTACGCAACCTTTATTGGTGATGCTAGCGTCCTCAATGATCGCTGCCTGAATGGTCTCCGTGAGACCTATTCTGCTCTGGGTGTTCCCGGTGCTTCTGTGGCTGCTGGCGTTGAAAAAATGAAAGCTACTGCTCTTTCCATTGTTATGGATGAAGCCGGTATTACCAAAGGCGACTGTAGCTCTCTGCGCTCTGAGATTGCTAACTACTTCGACCTAGCTGCGGCTGCCGTTGCTTAGGTTTAGGTTGACTTTAACCTCAACCTGCGCTGGTGACAGTGCAAGCATTGCTTGTGTATTCATTTGCTGTGAAAACAAACAAGGAGAACTCCCAGTATGAAAACCCCTTTAACCGAAGCAGTTGCTGCTGCTGATTCTCAGGGCCGTTTCCTCAGTGCTTCTGAACTTCAGGTTGCTTTTGGCCGTTTGCGCCAAGCTACCTCTGGTATCGAAGCTGCTAAGGCTCTGACCAACAAAGCTGATTCCCTGGTCAGCGGTGCTGCCCAAGCCGTCTACAACAAGTTTCCCTACACCACTCAAATGCAGGGGGCTAACTACGCTTCTGATGATCGTGGTAAAGGCAAGTGTGCCCGTGACATCGGCTACTACCTCCGCATGGTCACCTACTGCTGCGTAGCTGGTGGGACTGGCCCCATGGATGAGTACCTGATTGCTGGTCTAGATGAAATCAACAGCACCTTCGAACTGTCTCCTAGCTGGTACGTCGAAGCTCTGAAGTACATCAAAGCCAACCACGGTCTGTCTGGCGATGCCGCTTCCGAAGCTAACTCCTACATCGACTATGCCATCAACGCTCTAAGCTAGGATTGGCCATTTGCCCGGAGGGGCAAACAGTTGTTAGCGGATTGTTAGCGATTGTTTGTTGCTCCGGGCATTGTTGTATCTATACATCCAAGGAGGCAACCATGGCAGTGACCACTGCGGCCGGACGCCTTGGCGTTTTGCCCTATGACGAGGCGATGCGGGTAGAGCTGCGGCCCAACTGGATCGAAGATGATGTGGAGGCGGTCATTCGGGCTGCTTATCGACAGGTCTTTGGTAACCAGTACATTATGGCTAGCGAGCGCAACACCAGCGCCGAGTCTTTACTCCAACAGGGAGACATTTCAGTTCGCGATTTTGTGCGGGCCTTGGCCCTGTCAGATCTGTATCGGGATAAGTTTTTCCTAAGCGGGCCACAAAATCGCTTTATTGAGCTGAACTATAAGCACCTGCTGGGTCGGGCACCCTATGGCCAGGACGAAATCGCTTTTCACACTGACCTTTATAACACCTACGGCTACCAAGCAGAAATCAATTCCTACATTGATTCTGCGGAGTACCTCGACAGCTTTGGCGACAATGTGGTGCCTAGCTATCGTGGGCATTTAACCCAGCGTAGCCAGAAAACGGTCGGGTTTACCCGTTTCTTTCAGCTCTACCGGGGCTATGGCACCAGCGATCGCGCCCAGACCTGCGGCATGCGATCGCGGCTTGTGTCTGAAATTGCCAAAAACTCTGCGTCGCCTTTGGGCAGCGCCAGCACCGGAGCCGCTATTGTAGGAGGCTCTGGGGGCGATCGCGAGAAGCTCTACCGGGTTCGGGTAACCCAGGCCGCTGGGCCAGGTCGCCCTCAGGTGCGCCGCACCTATACCGAGTTTTTGGTGCCCTATGAGCAGTTGTCTGGCAAACTTCAGCAAGTTAACCGCACTGGCGGTCGGGTGACGAAGGTCGACCTGGCCTAATTGCGGCTTTAATACCCTACTCTGGCGAAGCACTGGGTCTCTTTAGGTGGGGGCCGCAACGGTTATCTCATGGGATTGGGTCGGCGTGAACTGAGGTTCGCAGACGATTCAATTTTAGATGGGCCTAGCCTGGGGTGCTGCGCCAGTTTTTATTCTGCCATGTTGATTTCATTTTGAGTTCATAACTCACTGTGTTACTAAGGAGGATAACCCTGTGCCAATTACAACTGCAGCATCCCGGTTGGGAACTGCTGCCTATGATGAGACTTCGCCCGTAGAGCTCCGCGCTAACTGGACTCCCGAAGATGCCGATGTGGTCATTCGGGCCGTTTATCGTCAGCTCCTGGGTAACGACTACCTGATGAACTCCGAGCGCCTGGTGGGTGCCGAGTCGCTGCTCAAAAATGGCTATATCACCGTGCGCGACTTTGTGCGCGCCGTGGCTAAGTCTGAGCTGTACAAAGAGAAATTTTTCTACAGCAACTTCCAAACCCGGGTGATTGAGCTGCACACCAAGCACTTGTTGGGCCGTGCCGTCTACGACGAATCCGAAGTGATTGAGCACCTCGATCGCTATGAGACCCAGGGCTACGATGCCGACGTTGACTCGTTCATCGACAGCGAAGAGTACCAGGCCAACTTTGGCGACAACATGGTGCCCTACTATCGTAGCTTTGTCTATCAGGCCGGGCAGCGATCGGTGGGCTTTACCCGCATGTTCCAAATGTATCGGGGCTATGCCACCAGCGATACATCTCAAGCAGGCGGTAAAACCTCTCGTCTGGCCGTAGAGCTGGGGCGCAACACCTCGTCCTCCATCGTCGGCCCCACCGGTTCAGCGGGCTGGTCGGCCCAGGCCTACAGGCTTGCCACCCCCGGTAAGGCTCTCGGTGGGTCTACCCCCTACGGCACCAATGCAGGCCAGGTCTACCGCGTTGAAGTAATGGGTGCTAACCTACCCCGTTATCCCAAGGTTCGGCGGATCAACGGCTCCTATCTGGTGCCCTACGAAAAGCTGTCAGCTAAGCTACAGCAAATCAACGCCATGGGCGGTCGGGTAACCAGCGTTACCCTCGCTAGCCTCTAGATTAGCTATCCGGTGGGTTCATGCTTGAGATGCGCCCACCGGAACGAAACAACGAAACGCCGTATTCGATTCGCAACGACCAGGAGAGTTTCCTATGCTCGCGCAAAACGCCTTTGGCAGTCAGACCACTTCCCCCTCTAGCAGTCGCATTTTTCTCTATGAAGTTGAGGGGCTACGCCAAAACGACGCTACCGACCAAAACAGTTACCCGATTCGCCAGAGCAGTAACACATTTATCAAAGTGCCCTACAGCCGCATGAATGAAGAAATGCAGCGCATCACTCGCATGGGTGGCACCATTGTCAGCATTCAGCCCCTCTCGGCCAATGGCGATAGCTAGGGATTGAGAACGCTGAGCACTGACTTAGCCATGGCACACGATTCGCAACCCCTGGTCAACACCGAGGAAGGTTCTCTCACGGTCGATCAGGCCATTGCCAACCTGCGTCAAACGGCGGATGGGGGGCTGCGCTATTATGCCGCCTGGTGGCTAGGGCGCTTTCGGGTGGCCGAGCCTGAAGCCATTCAGGCTCTAGTGGTGGCGCTGGATGATGAGCGCGATCGCGCCCCCGATGGGGGGTATCCGCTGCGGCGCAATGCCGCTCGGGCGCTGGGTAAACTGGGCGATCGCACCGTCGTTCCAGCGCTGATTCAGTGTTTGAATTGCGATGATTACTATGTCCGTGAGTCTGCGGCCCAGGCCCTGGAGTCTCTCGGCGATCCCCAGGCTGTGCCAGCCCTGCGATCACTCCTAGCTGGAGGCGTTGCGGTTGCTGTGGCAGTACCCGATAAACCCCACCTGGTGCAGCCCTACAACGCTGTGCTAGAGGCTCTGGGCACCCTAGGAGCTAGGGATGCCGTGGAAGATATTAAGCCTTTTTTAGACCACGACGTGGCCCAAGTGCAAAACGCCGCCGCCCGTGCCCTCTACCAACTTACCGGAGATGCCACCTACTGCGATCGCCTCCTGCAGCGCCTTCAAGAGCCCAACCTGCAGCTGCGGCGATCGGCCATGATGGATCTGGGGGCAATCGGCTATTTGCCCGCCGCCCAGCCCATCGCCGCTACTCTGGCCGAAAACAGCCTCAAACTGATTGCCCTACAAAGGGTGCTGGAATCGCACCTGCGGCAGTCTGGGTTTCCCATGGCAGGCTTGACCGATGAAGCCCGAGGGGTCTTGTCCCTAATGGATGAGTTGCTGTAAATAATGTAAGGTGTGCTGTAGCCTAAGCCCAGCGCATAAGCCATAGGATGTGGATGCATCACGCGGGGTGATGGTTCAGCCTACTTTAAAAGTCTAGGGGTGGAGAACAGTTAAGCGTGGGCGCAACACTGACAGAGCTAATTCACGCGATCGAAACCGCTGACTCCAAAACCGCCATGGTTGTGGCCGTCACTAACCTAGTCGCCGTCCAGGATGTCGCCACCATCCCCACCCTGATTACCGTCCTGGGCTACAATAACCCCGGCGCAGCGGTAGCTGCGGTGGATGGCTTGGTTGCTTTGGGCAGTGCCGCCGTTCCTGACCTCCTCCACGAGATTGACGGCTACAACTATGGAGCAAGGGCCTGGGCCATTCGTGCCTTAGCCTTGATCGGCGATCCTCGGGCCTTGCCTATCCTGCTTGAGACGGCTAAAGGAGACTTTGCCCTGAGCGTGCGCCGGGCTGCCGCGCGAGGGCTGGGCACCATCGACTGGTCACTGTTGCCCCCTGATCAGGCCGCGATCGCCCAAGGGTCGGTCGTGACCGTGCTAACCGAAGCCACCACCGACCCAGAATGGGTCGTGCGCTACGCCGCAGTGGCCGGGTTGCAAACCCTAATGACGACTCTCATAGAGCCTCAAAGTTATAAAACCTTGATTTTCGCCTCTTTCAATCAGGTCTTTCAGCAGGATGACACACCCGCTGTACAGGCGCGGGCGCGCCTGGCCTTAGATACCCTGCATGGGCATATCGAATAACATGGTGGTCATGTATCGCTCTGTCCAATCTGCCCCAAAGGATTTTTCAAGAATACGACGTGTCTTATCATTCTGCTGTTGTTTAGTACAGTAGTTACGTTGTCCAGCGATAACCGCCAGAATATCCTCCGGTGAGGCCAGCGGTAGGCTGGCACTGGCCTGCTGGCAATGAATTGTCAAAAAATCGCGCACCCGCTGCAAAAACATCGCTTCTTCTTCAGCATTGGCTGGACGGACAAACAGGCAAAAATCTGAAAATATATCTCCCCATTCTGGTAATCCCCGTGGCTGAGAAAAGTCGAGGCATGGGAGTTGGGCTAGGGCAAGCTGATAGGACTCTGGCAATGATCGAGTTGGACTAACGGGGGAGAGATCTGCAATGGCGGCGTTAATGGCTCCTCCTTTTCTACCCACCAGATCAGCGCCAAAGACAGGGAGATTATAGTTGACATTAGGGAACATGACGCAGTGCAGAATATCTAATCCGTTGCCAATCTGCGCCAACTCAAGATGCAATTTTCGAAACTGAGGTGCCTGGTAGCAGCTATTTTCAATCACCAGTTTTTCTTCATCAAGGCAGCCCTCGATATAGCCCAAATCTTTGGGGATTGTGTAAGGAGATAGCTCTAAATAGTTTTGCCAGATCTCTTCAATACAGTCTGCCAACTGGCAGATTAAATGATGCTGGCGGCTGCGCAGGGATGATTGCATAGACTTTAACGAAAGAGTTTCACTCAGGCATAATGCATTCTGTACTGCTCTGAATCCTGAGAGGATGTTTGAAAAGGGTATTTCCTGGTGCCATTAGCCCTAGAACTACCGCCAATATCCTGAGGGATGAGCCACCTTGACCCATTTTCGCAGTATAAAGTCAGACTCTCTCCAACTTTTCAAACACCCTCTTAGCTGGGAAAAAGAATTGAACAGTGTTGCCTTCATTATTATTTTAGCCTGTTTACGGCTCGGCCCATGACTATAGCGATAGTTATCTCCAACCCAATGGTGGCCGAAAAATTCTCGACCACGAGACCAGCCAGACGTTGAGGAGCGGCTCTCGGTATTGCGGTGAAACTAGATGCGAGGGGGAGGGGCCTAGTGCTAGGGCGTGGTTGGGGGCGATCGCCCCCAACCACGCCGGGCATCCTAGTTCAGGGCCTACCGTACTGCGGCAATCCTGACGGCTTGCAGACTTTCGACCAGCTGACGCACCACAGCCACCATGGCCAGGGCGTTATCCAACCGGTTGACCGCAGAGCCCACGCCGACTCCAGCGGCCCCGGCGGCGATCGCCAGGGGTGCGGTCACATCTGACAGGCCTGACGCACAGAGCACCGGTACCTGAACCGCCCGGGAGATGGCATGGGCCGCCGCCAGGGTGGGCGCAGCTTTTTCAATCAGCCCCAGGGTACCGGGGTGGGAGGGGTGGCTCGACGTCCCCCCCTCGGTTTGAATCAGATCGGCACCGGCTGCCACCAGGGCCTCGGCCAGGCTGACCTGTTCGTCCAGGGCCAGAATGTGGGGCACCGTCACCGACAGGGTAATCCCAGGCAGCAGAGCTCGGGTGCGGCGGGTGAGTTCGAGCACCTCGGGAGCTTCAAACCGGCGACCCTGGGCGTAGAACGCATCGAAGTTACCAATCTCAATCAGGTCGGCCCCAGCGGCGACGGGGGCCAGAAAGGCCTCTGGCTCGACCGCAGAAACACAGATGGGCAGGGTGGTAGCCGCCTTAGCTAGGCGCACCAGGTCAGCATCAGCGGCGATATCCACCAAGGTGGCACCGCCCTGGTCGGCCGCCTTCACCACCGCCACCACCCGCTGGGGGTCGTAGTTGGTGAGGCCGCTAATAATTTTGAGGGCGCTGTGGGTGTCTAGGGCCCGTTGCAAATCAGAACGCATAGATCTATCTCTCAAGGGTGGGTCAATGGCCTGCCCAGACGCGATTCGCCTAGCGATGCCGGGCCAAAATCGCGGGCTGTGCAGGCCCTAATTTGCCATATTGTCGCATTGTGTACCCTGTTGCGGGTACCTATTTTCGACCGAGCCCCCTAGGGTCGCACCCCCGCACCATGGTCCCTGGAGCAGGACAGCCTCCACCGCCGCCAGGTTTGCCGCCCCAGGCGCTGGGCCAGGTAAAACCGGCTCAGCAGACTGTAGAGGTACAGCGTCATCTAAAAAAGCTACCAGGGGGCTGTCGGGCAATCTTGCCCCCATGCTGACGGGCGTAGCCAGCCCCTTGCCGGGCCTCAAAGGCGTAGCGAAGGGGAATCGCCTGGGGCCAGCTGGCGTCGCCAACGCCTCAGCCGCCGCTGAAGCTCCATCTAGTGCAGCCCTGGCTCAATTTGACTCAGCGGAATAAACGACTCATTGGGCAACAGCACCGGGCGGCCGCCAAAAATGAGCTTGCCCCGATGGGTCTTGGTGCTAATGGCAATGCCGATCGGACGCTGCACATCCTCAGGATGCACTTCGTAGTAGGTGCGATAAATTTGCCGGGCTGACTTGAGGAGGGCCGGGTTAAGCATCGCCGGTAGAGGGCCTGCCTCCGGTAGCTGAGGATGGGGATGGCTGGAAGAGGGGGGTTGCTGTAGACCGTACACGGCTCACCTGTGCGCTTATAGACAGACTCTAATCGATCTTTCCCAGGGCGGCAAACTCCTGCCGACCTTCCAGCAGAATTTATACTAAAACCCTCAGTAGAGCTTCACCCATGGCCTGACAACCCACCTGGGTCATACTTGCAGACATGATATCGCCAGTTCGATAACCCTGATCTAAAACTGTTGTAACCGCCTGCTCAAGGCGATCGGCGGCGGCGGGCTGGTCGAGGGCGTAGCGCAGCATCATGGCGGCGCTCAGCACCTGGGCCAGGGGGTTGGCTTTGTCCTGGCCTGCAATGTCTGGGGCCGACCCGTGGACAGGTTCGTAGACCCCAGGACCATCGGCCCCGAGACTGGCGGAGGGCAACATGCCAATGCTGCCGGTCAGCATCGCGGCGGCATCCGATAGGATGTCTCCGAACAGGTTGCCGGTGACGATGGTGTCAAACTGCTTGGGCCAGCGGATCAGCTGCATGGCGGCATTGTCGACATACATGTGGGTCAGGGTGACGTCGGGGTAGTCAGGGGCGAGGGCGGTGATGCGATCGCGCCACAACTGCGAGACCTCCAGCACATTGGCCTTGTCCACCGAGCACAGCTGTCCCCGCCGCTTTTGGGCCGTTGCAAAGGCCACCTTGCCAATCCGATCGATCTCACTGTCGGTGTAGACCATCGTGTTGACCCCTCGCTTGTGACCGGTCTCGGTCTCAAAAATACCCTTGGGGGAGCCAAAGTAAATGCCCCCGGTCAGCTCGCGTACCACCATAATATCCACCCCTTCCACCACCTCCCGCTTCAGGGAGGAGGCATCGACGAGCTGAGGCAGAATGGTCGCCGGGCGCAGATTGGCAAATAGTCCTAGCCCCGCCCGCAGGGCCAGCAACCCAGTTTCTGGCCGCTGATGCCGGGGCAGCGAGTCCCACTGGTAGCCACCGATGGCCGCCAGCAGCACGGCATCGCTGGCTTTGCAGATTTTCAGGGTCTCCTCCGGCAGCGGTTCTCCCGTTGCGTCAATGGCGGCCCCGCCAATCAGCGCCGTCTCAAACTCAAAGGCCAGATCCATCTGGCGGCCGATGGTCTTTAGCACCTCCACCGTCACGGCCATAATCTCAGGGCCAATGCCGTCACCGGGCAGCAGGGTAATGCGAAACGAAGAAGTCATAGGGTCGGGAGAATGGGAAGAATGCGATCGGGGCGGGGGAAAAACACCCGCTAGGGCAATGACCACCGGCCAGCCCAGGGGAATTTGACGCGCCGATTCAATATCATACTCCCAGGGGTTCTCCCCGTTTCCCCTGGGCCGCAATTCTGAACCCGATCCCCAGGCCGAGTCGGTTCCCAAACCCTAGGCCTACCACCTCTGCCATGACCCAATATCTCTATCTCCACGGCTTTGCCTCTAGCCCTCGATCGACCAAAGCCCAGTCCATGCGGGCTCGGTTTGCCGCCCTTGGGTTACCCCTCACCATCCCCGACCTCAACCAAGGTGATTTCACCCACCTCACCCTCAGTCGCCAGATTCAGCAGGTCAGCCAAATGATCCTGAGTCAACCCGACTCCACCGTCCTGATCGGCTCTAGCCTGGGCGGGTTAACCGCCGCCTGGGTTGCCCAGGCCAGCCCCCTCCAAGCCCGGATTGAAAAACTGGTGCTGCTGGCCCCAGCCTTTCAGTTTTTGGCCCAGTGGCTGCCCCGACTGGGCCCCCAACAGCTCGACACCTGGCGTACCGTGGGCACCCTGCCGGTCTACCATTACACCCAACGGCAAACCCTGCCCCTGCACTACGGCTTTATTACCGATGCCCAGGGCTACGACGACGCAGCCCTGCAGGCAACCATTCCCACCCTGATTCTCCACGGCACCCACGACGAAACCATCTCCATCGACGCCAG
>JAIXUR010000200.1 GCA_027483425.1 Cyanobacteriota bacterium
AGGGTAAGCCGCGCGATCGCGCCACCGTCGCCGTCGCCGTACTGAGGGGCGAGAACAGCGTGTGGATGTGAGCCAGGTCGTATTCGTGGCTGTGGCGGTACAGCCAGCTCAGCAGCCCCGCCGAAAACTTGTAACGCCGCCAGGGCGAGCAGGCAAAATAGCGCACCGTGTAGTTGTCTTCCGGTACAGCCACCCCTAGCGGCACATCTAGGGGTGGCTGGCCCGAATCACCATTGGCGTTTGTCGTCAGAATCGTCACCTCTGCTCCCGCCGCCGCCAGCCCCTGGGCGAAGCCCCGCACCATCTGGCTCGGGCCGCCGTAGATGAGGGAGATGGAGGGGATGATTTGGAGGATACGCATGGGGGATGATTTGGAGGATACGCATGGGGAGAGAGGGGGTGATTTTGGATTTTAGATTTGGGATTTTGGATTCAACTAATCCGTCTCATGGCGCTACGCCAATTTCCTCATAGAACGCCAGCAACTGCTTCGCCAGGGCGCGGTTGGTGTAGCGGCCCATGGCACGGTGGTAGCCAGCGGCGGCAAGGGCCTGACGCTGTTCGGGATTTTCGATTACCAGGCGCAGGCGGTCGGCCAGGGCGGAGGCGTTGCCTTCGGGAAAGACTAGGCCCGCCTGGTCGATGACGTGGGGGATTTCGCCGGAGTCGGAGCCGATGACGGGGACGGCGCAGGCCATGGCTTCGATCAGCACATGGCCAAATTGTTCTTTCCAGCCTCTGGAGGTGAGGGTTTTAAAGGTGTCGGTGGTTTCCGAGGGCAGGACCAGGGTGTCCATGAGGTTGATGTAGCTGGGCACCTGGTCGTGGGGGATGTCGGTGACCCAGCGTAGGCGATCGCCGATACCCAACCCGTCGGCCCTGGCCTGTACAGTGGCTTGTAGGTCACCCCGACCGACCAGCAGCCACACCCAGGGCTGGGGTAGATGGCCTAGGGCAGCCAGGGCATCGCAGAGGGTGAGCAGACCTTTTTCGGCCACAAAGCGACCGCAGTAGCCCACCACAAAGGCATCGCTGGGAATGGAGAGAGCCTCGGCCAGCGCTGGCTGGGGCCGGGGCCGAAACAGGGTTTCGTCGATGCCGAGCTGGGGCATGACTCGGTAGGGACCTTGGTAGGAGCCTGGGGAGCGGCCATGGTCAACGCCCGGCCCAGATGGGCCATGGCGCAGGATATCTGCCCCATCCTGATTACCCACCACTAGGCCGTGGGTGTGCCGTAGGTTATAGGCTTCTAGCGCAGAGATAGGGAACTTGAGCTGGTAGGGCAGGTTCCACCAGGTGAAGAACACATTTTTGGCCCTGAGACCCAGCAGTCGATTGAGGGTGATGGTCTGGGCGTAGGCCAACGCCCTGGCCCCTTGCTCGACCTGAATCACCTGGGGGCGAAACTGCCGCAGTAGTTGCACCAGGTCAGGGCCAAAGGTGAGTAGCCCCTGGTTGTTTTGACTTAGGTGGCTGAGGGGCTGGACGCGAAAGTTGCCCTCAACCACGGGTTCGGAGACAATCAACCGATTTTGCACGCCCCCCGGTTGCCAGCGCCGGGGTACGCCCACCACCACCTCCAGTCCAGGGGATAGCTGGGCCAGGGCACGCAGCTTTTCACGGTTGAGGTCAATGATGTAGGTGTGGCTAAGCACAAGCACACCCATGGCGGGCAGCATCCACGGAGAGGGCATTTTTAGGGTGCCCAGGGGGATGCGGGGGTTACCTAGCGCCAGTGAATCAGGGTTGATTGGGGCGGTATTCAAACAGGGCTCTCACCATGCCGTGGTCAGAGGAGCCATCGGCTTTGTGGTCATCCTGGTTGAGGTGGTCATTGACGACATCCATACCCTTAAAGGCCCACTGGCGCTGGCGAGAGTTGTCGTAGAACTCCTGGGAGACCAAAATATGGTCGAGGGATTCCCGCAGATTTTGATGGATGTGGGTGTAGTAGACGTCGCGATCGCTGCGGTACTGCTGCAATCGACTGGCCGCGTAGAGAGCCGTATCGCTGCCCCCCTGATCTAGCCCATTAAGGATGTAGTTGGGCTGGCCAGTCAGGATATTCAAGGTGTTACTGGTGGGGCCGTCGTTGAGATCGCCCAGGACGACCACTGGGTTATCGGTTCCTTTGAGCGTTTCCGTCAGCAGCATTCGCAGGGCGGTGGCTTCAGCGGTTCTGCGAATCGTCGAAAGGGCACTGCCCAAAGCATCGCTGTGGCGACTGTAGTAGTCCTGATCGGTTCGGTACCAGCCTTCGGTGTAGATTTGGGTGGGGGCTTTGGACTTAAAGTGGGCGACGTAGACCGAGATGGGTGCCCCGTTCGCCCGGGGCCGCACTTTAAAATTCAGCACTGGTCTGGAAAACCCATCGATCCCGACCACAATATCCGGGGTTTGAGGGTCGCCGCCGCCGCTTTGCAGCCTGAATTTTTCTGGAAATCGTTCAATCCATTCGGGCTCGCCCACCAAAATGTCCTTTCTGACCGCGCCGCTGCAAACAATGGTTTGCCCGGTCTGCTCTGGCGGTACCAGGAGGATATAGTCGGCTAGGTCGGGGTGGTCAAACACCGCCTGTAACGCTTTCTGGTGCCATAGCTCCTGAAAGCCCCATAGGTCTGAGGGGTGCTGAATGATAATGCGGCGAAGCCACTCTAGCTTGCGATCGAAGGCGGTTTCATCCCAGCCGTCGGGATCTCGATACATCCGCAGCCCAGGCAGATTGAGGTTGTAAAGGTTCAGGGTCGCCAGGGCGAACTGAGTGCGTCTAGCCATAGCCACTATCTCGCGATGAGGGGTTCAAACGGTATCGCTCCAGTGCTAACTTCACATCCCTGGGCCGCTGTTCCGGACATTACGTTCCGGACATTACACTGACGGGCAGATCAGCCTCCACACAGAGGTTAGGGTGCTGTGCTGGCGGATTTCAGGTGGTTGCGAACCAGCTAGCTGCTCCAGTTTCGGCGCTTCACCAGTCATCGGTCTAGAAACTCAGCCATTAGGGCGTTAACCTGTCCCGGCTGTTCTTGCTGTACCCAGTGGCTGCACTGGGGGATGTAGCGCAGCTGTAGATTGCTCACATAGTCGTCGGTGCCAAGGGTGAGTTCTTTGCGGAGGGCGGCATCCTCTTCTCCCCAGATCAGCAGGGTCGGTACATCGAGTACGCTCCAGGGCTGCTGCCAGCGCCCGCCCAGGTCTAGGGCCCGGTAGTAGTTGACCATGGCGGTCAGGGCACCGGGTTGGGCGGCGGCGGCTTTGTAGGCGCGGAGGTCGTCGTCGCTAAAGGCGGTTTTATCCACCGCCATGCCCTGGAAGATTTTCTGGATCAGCCAGTAGTCACCCGCCTGCAGCAGCCACTCGGGCAGCCACGGTAGCTGAAAAATCCCGATGTACCAGCTGCGCAGGAGCTGCTGGGGGGTCCGCAGCCCCTCGGCAAACTTAGCCGGGTGGGGAATGTTCATGACGATCAGCGACTGGAGCACCTCGGGGTGGGCGTAGGCAAAGGCCCAGGCGATCGCGCCGCCCCAGTCGTGGCCGACTAAAACCATCTGCTCGTGCCCCAGGGCCACCATTGCACTCCACACATCCTCGATCAAAACCTCCATGCGGTAGGGTTCGATGCCTGCCGGTTTGTCGCTGTCGTTGTAGCCCCGCAGGTCGAGGGCGACGCAGGTGTAGTGGGCGGCAAAGGCGTCGAGCTGGTACCGCCACGAGTACCAAAACTCTGGAAAACCGTGCAAAAAGAGCATCAGCGGGCCCTGCCCCTGGGTTACGTAGTGCAGGCGCAGGCCATTGACCGTTAGAAATCCATGCTGTCTGCTGGTCGTCGTTGTCATGGCATCTAGGTAAACAGCCTAGGTGGCAATAGCCACAACAGCGTAGCGCGGCCATACTCGATCTGGGGCCAGGTGGGCACATCAAACTCTAGACAGGCGATCGCAGCAGTGGGCATGTGCACCGCACCGCCCCCCATAAAGTAAGCCACCGCATCGGACCAGGTGGGCTCGTGACCGACCAGTAGTAAGGATCTGTGGTGGTCAGGAACCTGGTGGATGACCTCTAGCACCTGGGCCATGGACGCTTCGTAGAGGTCGTCGGTGACCTCCATGGGGCAGTTCCACTGACCGGCAGCCATGGCCAGTTCTAGGGTGGTGCGGGCGCGCACGGCCGAGGAGGTGATAGCTAAATCGGGCACTTGGCCCGCCTTGGCCAGCAGTTTGCCCATGGTTTTAGCCGCCGTAATCCCCCTGGTGGCCACCGGGCGATCGCGATCGCGGCCGTAGCCAGCCTCCCAGTCTGATTTGCCGTGGCGAAAAAGCATCAGGTGTTTAGTCATGGACCGGTTAGGGTGCAGCCCTGGGGAAACTCTAGGGCAGGCTGCCCTTGCTCACCTTAGGGGATTGCCCGACTAGAATCAACGTCATCCCCAGCATTTTCTCTGACAACTAGGATTTTGCCCGCATAGAAAGGCCAATGCGCTTCAGTTTAGGGTCTACCTCCATCACCCGCACGCTGACCACCTGACCCACCTTGACAATGTCATTGGGGTCGCTGACAAAGCGATCGGCCAGTTGAGAAATATGCACCAGCCCGTCTTGGTGCACGCCAACATCGACAAACGCACCAAAGTTGGTGACATTGGTGACCACGCCTTCCAGGGTCAAGCCTGGCTTCAGGTCGGTGATATCGTTGATGTCCTCTTGAAAGCGGGCGTAGGTAAACTGCTCACGGGGGTCACGGCCAGGCTTTTCTAGCTCCTGCACAATGTCGCGCAGGGTGAGTTCGCCCGCCGCCGCCGTGGTGTATTTTTTGATGTCTAGGTGCTTGAGGCGGTCAGCCGCCTGGGAAATTTGGCCCAGGGGAATGGCTAGGTCGGCGGCGATCGCATCGACAATGCCATAGCTTTCGGGATGCACCGCCGTATTGTCGAGGGGGTTCTGGCTGTTGCGAATGCGCAGAAACCCCGCCGCCTGCTCAAAGGCCTTGGGGCCCAGCTGCTTCACCTTCAACAGCTCTTGGCGCGACCCAAAGGCCCCATGGCCATCGCGATAGGCCACGATGTTGTTGGCCACCGCTGGGGTAATGCCCGATACGTAGGTCAGCAGCTGGCGGGAGGCCATGTTGAGGTCTACGCCCACGTAGTTGACACAGCTTTCGATGGTGTCATCTAGTTTCTGCTTCAGCCGCTTTTGATCGACATCGTGCTGGTACTGACCCACGCCGATGGATTTGGGGTCCAGTTTGACCAGCTCCGCCAGGGGATCTTGCAGCCGCCGGGCAATGCTAATCGCCCCCCGCACCGTCACATCCAACTCGGGGAACTCGGCGGCGGCGACCTCACTGGCCGAGTAAATCGAGGCTCCGGCTTCACTGACCAGCACCTTCACCGGGGGATTGGCCACAGCGGTCAAGACCTCCCCCACAAAGGCGTCGGTTTCACGGCTGGCGGTGCCGTTGCCAATGGCGATCAGCTCAATGCGGTGCTGACGAATCATCCCGACCAACGTCGCCGCCGCCTGCTGCCGCTGCCGGGCGGACTGGTGGGGAAAAATCGCCTGGTACTCTAAAAATTTGCCAGTGTCATCGACCGCCGCCACCTTGCAGCCGGTGCGAAAGCCGGGATCTACCCCTAGGGTTGGCTTCATGCCCGCCGGGGGCGACAGCAGCAGATTTTTTAAGTTGGCTTCAAAGGTTTGAATGGACACCTGATCGGCCCAGGCTTTTTTCTCGGCCATGACCTCGCTGGTTAACGACGGCTTGAGCAATCGACTGTAGGCGTCCTGTAGCAGCTCTCGATAGAATCGGCGCAGGTCAGGCACAGAGGTCTTGACGACCCGCTGCTCTAGGGCGTGCAACAGGGGCTCTAGCTCCACCTCGAGCCCGATTTTGAGCACGCCTTCGCGATCGCCCCGCAGCAGCGCCAGCAGGTTGTGGGAGGCAATGGATCGCACCGGGGCCTGGTAGGCCCGATACATCTCGTACTTGGTGGTGCCCTCAGGGTGATCTTTCTTGACGCTGGCGGTGAAGTAGCCCTGGTTGAGCAGACGATCGCGCACGTAACGGCGCAGATCGACCCGCTCCGCCACCTGTTCCGCCAGAATATCCGCAGCACCCTGGAGGGCGGCGTCCGCAGACTCGATCCCTTGATCGGGCTTTACAAAGGCCTGGGCTTCCTGCTGTAGAACGGCCCGCTGACCGGTCTTGTTCAAGGACTCAATGCGCTGAGCGAGCGGTTCCAGCCCTTTTTCCTTCGCCATGGTGGCGCGGGTGCGGCGCTTGGGGCGGTAGGGCAGGTAGAGATCCTCTAGCTCGGTCTTTTGTTGGCAGGCGAGAATGGCAGATTTCAACGCCGGGGTGAGCTTACCTTGCCCCTCAATTTCGGCCAGCACGGTCTGTCGGCGATCGCCTAGCTCCGTTAAATACTGGTGGCGTTCGGCAATCTGCCGCAGTTGCACCTCGTCTAGATCCCCGGTGCGCTCTTTGCGGTAGCGGGCGACAAAGGGCACCGTGGCCCCTTCGCCAAAAAGTTCTAGGGTAGCCTCGACCTGGGTGGGGCGAATGTCTAACTCGGCGGCAATGGTGGCGGCGATGGTCGTCATAAGAAGGCTGATTTATTCTCCGTACTCCTGCAAGAATAGGAGAAAATCCTCTAGTGCTGCTCGGGTTTGCTCGCTCGGGGCAAGCTGATGCCGTGTTTGTAGAACAATCCATCGATTTTGGATTCTAGCTCTGCGAGTCGCTCGTTCTCGCTCCTCAAGTCCTTGCCGTGCCTCCTCAGCTCTTCGTTGCTCTTCGCGAATGCTTCGTTGCTCTTCCTCAGCTCTTCGTTGCTCCGCGCGAATGCTTCGTTGCTCTTCCTCAACGCTTCGTTGCTCTGCTTGAGCCTGGCGGTCTGTTTCTCGATTTCGACGGTTCCACTCAACGCCGAAATTAACCAGTGCCACCACGAGGGCTGCCACACTGAGTCGGTTACTCCAGATCCTGGGCTGACCGACGAGTTCGAGGAAGCCGAAGTCTTGTTCGTCATAAAATCTTAGAAATGCGATTGAAATGGTTAACACCGTCAGCCCAGTGGCTGGCAGCAGGGCCAAAAAATTAAGCCAAATCTGACGATTGAGTAATCCCATCCTAACCGATTGACTCTAGAACCTATTCGCCTGGCACCGGTGCCAGGCCGTCATGGTGCGTTCCATCGCAGTATTCCCTGCGTCGCCGAGGAAGTCTTGGTGGCTCTAAGAGGTTGTTTGAAAAGCTAAAGAGCGCCTCAGAGTATACCTAGGTCGTAGGCTAATGTCCTCAAAATTCAGCGTTTTTGCTGTCTTTTGGCGGCAAACTATACCTGGGATAACCCTTTTCCAACAACCTCTAAGCTTAGTAGCTGACGATCGCCCCCAGGGACTTCAGCATCTGCTCTTCGGTATCCGATAGGCCAGTGGCACCGCGAATGTTGACGCCTTCGTAGGGGCGATCGGGCCGCAGGGTCTGCTGACAGGTGCCGGTATCGAGAGCCCACACGCGAATTTCGTCATCCTGACTGGCCGTAACCAGGTGGGTGCGGCTGGAGCTCACCGATCCGTGCCAGATATCTTGGCTGTGCCCCAGCAGAACATGGCGACGCTGGTTGGTCGCTACGGCCCACACCTCGACCTGGGTCGCGACACTGGTAATGGCGAGAATCTCCCCGGTGGGGCTGATGGTAACCCCCTGTAGCCACTGTTCCTCAGGGTGGTGCCACTGGC
>JAIXUR010000384.1 GCA_027483425.1 Cyanobacteriota bacterium
AGTCTACTGCTCAGAATTTCAATGGCGGTTTTCCGCTCAGTAAGGTAAGGAATTGCTTCGTTCTAGATCTCCCAGTTCCTGGCAGCCTCATCTTGTAACTCCCGTATTAAGGGGAAAAGGAAGGGCGGGATCTTCGCGATGTACTTTGCCCCAGTGGAATCCGCTATGTATCAGAACTAGATCTCAACATAAAAAACCTTCAAAACTGGAGTGTAACCGAGCTTGTTGATACGTTCATTGGCGATTGTGGCTGTTGTGCTAACAGCCTTTCTAGGGCTATTCCCCGAGGTGGCCTTGGCCCAAACTCCCGACCCGCTGGAGGCGGCGGCGGCGGCCCAGGTCTCTGCTGACACCGCGTTTATGCTGTTGTGCTCGGCTCTGGTGCTGTTAATGACTCCAGGGCTGGCGTTTTTCTACGGGGGGTTTGTACGCTCCTTCAACTCTCTGAACACCCTGATGATGAGCTTTGTGCTCATGCTGGTGGTGGGTGTCACCTGGATTTTGTGGGGCTATAGCCTATCGTTTGCCCCAGGAAATTCCTTCATTGGCGGGTTGCAGTGGATGTTCCTGAACGGAGTCGGTCTGGAAACCACCGGCTACCTGGAGGGATTTCCCCCCGAGGAGGTCGTCTCCTATGCGCCGACCATTCCCCACCAGGCCTTCATGATCTACCAGGCCATGTTCGCGATTATTACGCCTGCTCTCATTTCAGGGGCACTCGTAGAGCGGATCAAGTTCAAGGTCTATTTTTGGTTCATTTTAATCTGGTCGATCGTGGTCTATTGCCCCATGGACCACATGGTCTGGGCTAAAGGGGGGCTGATTGGCCTGTATGGCGGCTTTGGTGCCCTAGACTTTGCTGGCGGTACCGTTGTCCACATTACCTCTGGCTTCTCGGCTCTCGTCGCGGCTCTAATGTTGGGTAGCCGCAAAAAGTACCCCAATCATTTAACCTCTCCCCATAACGTGCCGTTCATTATGTTGGGAGCCGGTCTACTGTGGTTTGGTTGGTTTGGCTTTAATGCCGGCAGCGCCCTGGCCTCGGGTGGCCTGGCCACGTCAGCCTTTGTAGCCACTAATTGTGGTGCGGCTGGCGCTGGTTTAATGTGGCTAATCTTGGAATGGGTGCTGGTTGGTAAGCCCACGGCGGTGGGCTTGGCCACCGGGGCCGTGGCCGGTCTCGTCGGCATTACCCCCGGCGCTGGCTTTGTCACTCCCGTGGCTGCGCTGCTGATTGGCGCGATTACAGCGGTGTGCTGCTTCTACGCTATTCGGATTAAGAATAAGCTGCAAATTGACGATGCCCTAGATACCTTTCCGGTGCACGGGGTTGGCGGAACCGTAGGTGCGCTTCTGACCGGCATTTTTGCCACCAAATCGATCAACCCCTACGGGGCCGATGGCTTGCTCTACGGCAACCCCGCCCAGCTTTTGAAGCAAATTGGCGGCGTGGCCATTGCCTATGTGTTGGCGGGCGTGGGAACCTTTATCATCCTAAAGATCTTGCAGGCTATTTTCGGTAGTTTGCGGGTCAGTGAAGAGGCTGAAATTCAAGGGGTTGATCCGTCTGAGCATGCTGAGATTGGCTATGGCGAGTGGGGCATGCCTGAGATGTCTGGCAGCAGTACGGTAAACCCGCTTCACTAGGTGAGCCATGTCTTGTCACCGTTGAGAGGCTTTCAGGACTAGAGGCGTGCAGGACTGATTGTCAGGCTAGGCTAGACACCCAGCCCAGCAACTCCGGCCTAACTGGCCTGTAGCATCCTGAACGCAATTAAAGCCAGTGGGCCTGATTTGGCCCACTGGCTTTTTTAAGTCCTAGCCCAGGGGCAGCGCAATCCCAGAGGGTGTTTAAAAAGCCGGAGAGAGCCTGACTATGATGACCTTTTCACCCATCCTCTCCTGGGATTTCTCGGCTCCCCTCCTATCCGTAACGGTCGGAACGCTGGTCGAAGGGATGGCTGGAACAGGCCGGGCGGAGGCCTGACCGATTAAGGATGGGTTCGGTATCCCCATCCCCCTGAGTTTCGAGTCTTATGGAAGAATTTTCTGTATGAGAGTTATATCCAAATCACCGTTGGGGATCAGGGTTTCACTAAAACCCTGATCCCCAAATCTGGATTTTCCTGTCCTCTGACTGTTGCGTGTAAAAGTGCGTGTAAAAGGCCTGCTCCCTTGAAACAAGGACTCTGGATCCCCCTGAAACGTTGGTTGGTGGCGATGTTTACCGCTGTGATGGTGTTTGCCACGGCGATCGCATCCCCCGCCTACGCCCAATCTCCCGTGGCCGAAGCGATCGGCAACGAAAGCTTTGTCGCTGCCGCCGTGCGCCAGGTCGGCCCAGCCGTGGTGCGCATTGACACCGAGAAAACGATCACGCGCCAATCGCGGGATCCGTTCTACGACGACCCGTTGTTGCGCGATTTCTTTGGTGGTTTGCCGCGCCAGCCCCAGGAAGAAATGCTGCGGGGCCAGGGGTCGGGGTTCATTATCGACAACACTGGCAACATTCTCACCAACGCCCACGTGGTCAACGGGGCCGACCGGGTGGTGATTACCCTCAAAGATGGTCGCAGCTTTGACGCCATTGTAGAAGGGGTCGATGAGGTCACCGACCTAGCCGTGGTTAAAATTGACGATGGCGAAGATGACGTGCTGCCCGTGGCCGCCCTGGGTGACTCTGACCAGGTAGAAGTGGGCGACTGGGCGATCGCCGTGGGCAACCCCCTCGGCCTCGACAACACCGTCACCCTGGGCATTATCAGCACCCTCAAGCGCACCAGCAGTTCCGTGGGCATTCCGGGCAAGCGACTGGAGTTCATTCAGACCGATGCCGCCATTAACCCCGGCAACTCCGGCGGGCCGTTGGTGAACCAGCGGGGCGAAGTGATCGGCATCAACACGGCCATTCGGGCCGACGCCATGGGCATTGGCTTTGCCATTCCCATCAACAAGGCCAAAGACATTAAAGACAGGCTGGCCCGGGGCGAAACCGTCGCCCACCCCTACATTGGGGTGCAAATCGCCAACCTCACCCCTGAGCAGGCCAAGCGCAACAACGCAGACATCAACTCTGGCCTCTACCTACCCGAGGTGGATGGCGTGCTCGTCGTCCGGGTGCTGGAGGGCACCCCCGCCGCCGAAGCGGGGCTCCGCCGAGGCGATGTGATTTTGCAGGTAGAGGGCGTCCCCGTTCGCAGTGCCGATGCCTTGCAAATTCAGGTTGAAAACACCAAAATTGGGGATGCTCTCCAGCTCAAGATTCAGCGGGGCGATCGCCCCATGACTGTGCAGGTCAAAACCGCCGAGCTCCGCGAGCAAGCCGACTAGGAGAGTCCTGGGAAAGGAGATATCCCAGGTAGGGGCGCAGGGCCTGCGCCCTTGGGAGGAAGCAAAATTCTTCAGTATTTTTGTGGCCAGAACTGTCCCTAAGCCTCTCCCCTTCTCAAATTCAAAGTTTTCGCCCCATTCGCTCAAACCCCATTCACCCCCCCATTCACCCTAAGAAGGAGATTCCGATGCAATCCACCGAACAAAGCGGCAACCGCAAAATTCTCTCCGCCGTTAGCCACGGCGCTATTTTCTTCAGCACCTTTGTGTTGTCCATTGGTGTTCCTATCATTATTTACATTCTTTCCACCGATACGGTGGTGAAAGAAAGCGCCAAGGAATCGATCAACTTTCACTTCAACGTGTGGTTGTACAGCATCATCTTTGGCCTGTTGACCTTTGTGCTGATCGGCTGGCCCCTGCTGGGCCTGCTGTGGCTGGCACAACTGATATTGCCAATCATGGCCATCATCCACAGCTTTAAAAAGCCTGACAGCGTGTTTCGCTATCCGTTTATTTTCCGTTTGTTCTAGGGTCTCTCTCGACTGGCCAGTCGATTCGAGGCAGGGCAGACACAGGGCTCTGCCTCTACGCATCCACCCACCTACCCACCCACTCCCCACCCCCCCTGCCCATCGATCCAGTCCAGCGATCGATTCCACGCCCACCAGGGGTCCCTATCCCCGGCCAGGCGTTGACCGGCGCTGCCGCTGTAGTAGCCCACGTGGCCACCGTAGTCGGTGAGCACCAGATCTAGCTTGGGGTTAGCGGCATCGATGCTCTGCAAGTCGGGGATAATCTCGGGGCTAAACAGGGGGTCATCGGCGGCATAGAGCACCAGGGTAGGAATCTCCAGTTCAGCCATGAACGGCAGGGGGCTGCTGGCGGCATAGTAGTCTTCTACCGAGTCAAACCCTAGTTGGGATATCACCAATTCATGATCGAAGCCCCAGATGCTGTTGGCCCGCTCAATGGCCGCCGGGTCGATGTGGTTGGGGTGGGCCAGGTGGAGGCGCTGGGCCAGGTACTTGAGTTCCCGTGCGATCGCCTGTTCGAGCTGTCTCCGCCAAGGATCATCGGTCAAATAGGTGAGCGATCGGTTGGAGTCGAGACTGGGGCACACCACGGCCACACCACCAATATCCCCGGCCACCAGACCACTGCCCCCCGGCAGGTTCCTAGCTGCCTTGGCCCCCCACAGGGCCAACTGCCCGCTGAGAGAATACCCCATCAACCAGAAGGGGGGCGGGCAGCCCAGGGTCTTGGCGGTGGCCGCTAGGGCAATGTAGTCGTCGCCTTCGTAAATACCGTCAGAGGTCAGGGTAGGAGAAAGGTCAGCGGTTTTGCCATGGGCGCGCCAGTCAAAGATCACCATGGCGTAGCCTCGTTGGTAGGCCTTGCGGCCCAGGATCTCAAGCTGCCACTGGTCATCGAGGCTGCCGGTAATGCCGTAGGTGGCAATAATGGTGCCCTTAGGTCGCTGGGGAACCGCCCAGCGGCCAAAAATCGGGACATCTCCGTGACCCTTGAAAATATGGTCTTGGTAGGCTATGGGCGGCAGATCAATGCTCTGGGGCCAGGTTTGACTCGCCACCAAAGCCGTGTAGAGGGTCATCGCTAGGCCATTCTGCAAAAACCAGGGGGGCGCAAAGGGGGGCATAGGGGAGGGTTAATACTGCCTACAGCATTCCAGAAAAATCCTTGTATCACCATCCCCCCACCGGAGAAAATCCTAGGATGACGG
The DNA here is from genome assembly GCA_027483425.1 of Cyanobacteriota bacterium. Classification (GTDB taxonomy): domain Bacteria; phylum Cyanobacteriota; class Cyanobacteriia; order Phormidesmidales; family Phormidesmidaceae; genus Nodosilinea. The sequence goes on from JAIXUR010000384.1 coordinate 5,075, forward strand.
CAACTAGAGCGTGAAGGATACGGTGGATGATAGACCCCAGCCTACAAACGGGACTCCAACCCAGGCTCCAGGCCAGACTCCAGACCGACGGGGTGCGGGTAGGGATGGTGGGCACTGGGTTTGTCGCTCGACTGCGGGCCGATGCCCTACAGACTATTCCCCAGGCCCGTCTGGTGGCCGTCGCTGGCCATGGTGCCGCCGAAACCGAGGCGTTTGCCCAGGCCTACGGCGCGGTGGCCGTGGAGAGTTGGCAGGCCCTGGTCGATCGGCCTGACCTGGATTTGATTGTGATC
>JAIXUR010000639.1 GCA_027483425.1 Cyanobacteriota bacterium
CCCCCCCGAACCATGCCTAGAGTCGTCATTACAGGCGCTGGCCCCACCGGGGCTACCCTAGCCCTGGTGTTAGCCCAGCGTGGCATCGCCGTCACCCTGGTCGAGGCCAGCCGAGACCTGCAGCGCCAGTTTCGCGGCGAAGGGCTGATGCCCAGCGGCCTGGACGCCCTGGAGCAACTGGGTCTGGGGCATCTCCTGGATACCGTTCCCCACCGTCCCCTCAGCGCCTGGGAATTTTGGCTCAACGATCGCCGCCTGTTTCGGGCCGATGAGCCCCTGGGCAACCACCGCCCCTGCACCCTGGTCTCCCAGCCACCCCTGCTGGCGGCCCTGGTGCAGCTGGCCCAGGCCCAGCCAGGGTTCGAGTGGGTGGCTGGCACCACCGTCAAGGAGGTGCTGTGGCAGGGCGATCGCGCGGCAGGGGTGCGGCTAACCGACGGACGCACCCTGGCGGCGGATCTAGTAATTGGGGCCGATGGCCGGGCTTCGGTCATTCGTCAGCGGGCCGAGCTCGGGCTAGAGACTCAGCCGACCAGCATCGACGTGCTGTGGTTTAAGTTCCCTGCCCCGCCGGGCTACGCCGCCGACAACCGATTCTGCACGGTGGTCAAGGGCGGCCGAGTGTTTAGCCTGTTCCACGGGGCAGAGGCAGATCAGCTGCACCTGGCCTGGGCCATTTCGCCCACCGAACCCACCGAGCACCAGGACTGGGCCACTACCTTTGCGGCCCTGGTGCCCCCGGCGCTCACCGACCACATTCGCGCGGTGGGGAAGGCGATTACTGTCCCCCTGCGGCTGTCGGTGGTGGTCGGTCGCTGTCCCCGCTGGCATCGTCCAGGGCTACTGCTGCTGGGCGATGCCGCCCACCCCATGTCGCCCGTGCGCGCCCAGGGCATTAATCTGGCCCTGCGGGATGTGATTGTGGCGGCCAACCACCTGGTGCCGGTGCTCACCGCCGCCCATGGCTTGGCCCCCGACCCGATCGCCCTTGACCAGGCCCTGGCCCGCATCCAGGCCGAGCGCGAGCCTGAAATCATCCAGGCCCAGCAACTCCAGGCCCACGAGGCCAGTCGGGGAGACTGGCTGCGCCGCCAGGGCCTGCTGCGCCAGGGGCTCGCGTCCCTATCGCCCCTGGTGGGCCCGTTGGTGGCGCAGGTGTGGATACAGCAGCAGCAGCCCCTCCGCCAGGGCATTACGACGGTGGCGCTGGCGGTGTAGCCAGCGCCACCTCGATTAGGACAGGCCTCTCGCGAAGATTGAACCCTGGCTCTCTATATCGTTTCCGGGATCGAGAAATAGTCCCGCATGTAGGCAATCACCTCTGGGGTATGGGGTTTGAGTTCAGGGAGACGGAGCGCGATCGCCTCCTGAATCGCCAGATTGACATCGGCTCCGACCTTACCCTGAATAAACGGTGCCAATTGTCGAGCCAGTTGCCAGCCGCTGCGGAGGTTGGCCTTGATTAACGCCCGTTCCATGGGGGTGGCTTGGGGTGAACCGACATCGGGCAACACCCGGCTGATAAAGGTGACCCGGTGGAGCACCCGCCAGGGAATGCTTTTATCGCGATCGCTGGCGTTTTGTTGAGCCTGGATCGCCTGCCGCAGGGCGATCGCATTCGGATTATTGCTCTGGCTGAGCCACACCGGATCAATCACTTTGTTCACAAAGTCATCAAAGTGCTGCACATCCGGTTGCAGGTAGAAGCTCATAAACCGATAGGCATCGACCTTGCCGGGCTGCCCTTTTGGCACCGGGTTCAACGGATCGTGAGTATCGAGCACCACGCGCCCCTGGGGATCGCGTTGATGGATATCCCGCTCTACACCGTCCAGGTTCACATTTAAGCCAAAGCTGGTTTCCGAATCCTGGCTCTTGGTCACGGTTAGATTCAGGTGCCCGCCAAACATGGCTTCCATAGAGAACTCAGCCGCCGCTCCCAAAATTGAGATATCGGCTTGCGCTGTAATCCCGGCTTTGCCGGTGAAGCTAAAGGAACCACCCACCTGCTCTTGCATCACATCCAGGGTTTCTTGCGATTCCGTGAAGAGTCCGCCATTGGCCGTCCAGACGTAGGTATTGACCAGGTTGCGCTTCTCTAGGCGGGGCAGCTTCTCCAGGGCCCGTCCCGCTGCCAGATCTCCTTGAGAGAAATGGGTGGCATTCTGCCGGCGTCCGATCGCCCCGGCATCAAACTGGGCAAAGAAGCTCTTTAGCTCCTCTTCCTGTCGCTGAATGCGATTCTTCAGGGCAAAAGCTTCAATCGGTTTGAAATAGCTGGCATCGCCGCTGCTGGGGTCAGCGTCTAGACCCATCCGTCCATCCAGCGTGCCCTGCTTGGTGTAGAGCGAGTTGATTGGGAAGGTGAGGATATTGAAATCCTTGGGAATATCGGGATTGGGGCGCATCTGATAGGACACCAGGGCGTGATTGTGCTTTAAGCGCAAGGCAAACACATCGGCGGTTTCAGACTGCACCAGGGCAAAGCCGACATTCTGGGGCACAAACCGCTCACCGTTCCAGTGACCCTGCAAATCTAGCCGACTGACTTTGGTGGTTTGCTTGCCTGACCCGACGCTGGCATCTTCCAGCCAGCCTAGGGAATGTTCAAAGGTCGTTTTCACGCCGAGAATGACGTTGGCGTCTGCGATGTCTTGAACCACGCCAATGCCAGCGGCGGTTGAGAGCTTTAGCCCCACACCCAGTTGAGCTTCAACAGACATATCAAAGCCCTGATCCTTAGAGACCGAATAGGTGTGAGTGGTGCGATCGGCTTGCACAATTTCTACGGAAGTCGCCTGGCCATAATCTTCCTGGCGAGTCAGGTTTTCCCCCGGAATCGGGGGTGCGCCTTCGATATACCCGATCAATTGAGGATCAAACTGCACCTGACCGACCCACTCAGCCTCCAGATTGCCGACCTTATAGCCGGTCAGCAAATGCCACTGGCCCGCTTTGATGAACGTGTGGCAGCGTTTCAAGATACCGATCAGGTTGCCATCCCCGTCGTACTGCATGTCGCCGTATTCCTGCACGCTGGGCTGGCTGTGGATGATGTCGTTGAAGGTTGTCTCTATCCCCGCTAGAGCATTTCGCACTTGAGGAACATCGTCGCTGACCGGCGCAGTAGACACCACAAAGGTAGGACGGTGGGGCGCTTGACCGAGGGGCAAATGATGCCCATTGAAGGAATGGTCGAGCAATTGATCGAGGGATTCGGCATCAAAGGTGTAGCAGGTAATCAAACTCTCCTGATCATCCAGCAAGCGACGGAATAGGTTGTCTTGAAGTTGTTCGGGGGTACGGGGTACCTTCCAGATTCGCACTTCTTCTAGGTCGCCCCTAAAGCGTTCCTGCGGTTTGCCAGCCACTAGTGCTGCGCCGAGGGTGAATTGATCCGCATCACCCGATCTAGGCCCTGTGAGCATTGGCTGAGCAGGCACGATCGCCCCATTGTGATACAGAGTCAGGCTAGACCCTTCAGGGTCGGGATTTTTCACCCAGGTTGTGCCTTTCAATTTGCCGTGGTTGTTACTCTTAGCATCAAAGGCCGTTGTGCCTTCGTTTTCTTCCATGCGCCACCAGGAAACCAGACCCCTTTCCTGTCCTTTTAGGTCACGTCCAATCAGATCGTTACTTATTGCGGTATTCCAGATCCGCACTTCGCTGATGGTGCCGGTAAAGGGAGCGATTGTACCATTGGACAGGTAGGCTCTGCCGATTTCTAAACTCTGGCTGCCGCTGCCCACACTGCCAGCGTAATAAATGTCCTCCCCAATGCGTTTGCGATCGACATAGAAGGCGATGAGGGCCGATTGTGTCGGCTGAATACTGTTTGGATCAATGGTTCCAGAATTGGTTGTCGATGCGGGAGGTTGCTCCACGCCATGTTTGCGGACGATGGCAATCCGGTGAAACCGTCCTGGGGTCAGGGTTGCTGTTGATTCGAATTCGCGGTAAATGCGATCGCCATCCTCAAAGGCAAACACCAGCCTACCGTCTGCATCCACATATATAGCGTAGGGAACGTCCTGAGCGGTGCCATCATTAAACTTTCCCTTACTCAAAATGCCGCGCCGTTGACCTAGAGCATTCACCTGCAAAAAGACTTCTATAGTCAGGTCGCGGGCGATGTCGAGGGTTATATCATTACCGCAATCGACGACATCGGTGCTGCCATTAAAGGTTAGGGCATAGGATTGGTTGTAAACCGCTGCCAGATGATGCCAGGTTTCGGGAGAAACCAACTCTTTGGCTTGGGCAAACTGCTTTCCGACGCCCGCGTAAAAGGTGCAGAGGGAAGCGGTGCTGGCTTGCAGCTTGCCGCTGGTGCTGAGCGGAGCTGTACCCCGAATACGCTCCTTCAGATCTCGATTTTCAAACTGCCAGTAGGCGAGCAAGCCAGATTCCTGGGCAAGGCGGCGGTACATATCCAGGCGAATGTTGGCCTGCGATCGCACCGTATTCCAAACTTGCAGGTGATCCAGTTCTCCCCGGAAGGCGGCTTCACCCCGCATCACGGCACTGCCGATGTGAAAGGCGGCTGGATTGAGTCTTACCGGTTGGGGAACGGGGGCTTCATTCACGAGATCGCCGTCTAGGTAAGTCGTCAACCGTTTCGCAGTCGCGTCATACACCGTCGTAACAAACACCCACTGCTGCTCATAATCCGCCAGGCTAAATTGGTTTTGCACCCCTTGCAAGAAGCCAAATTGTGCCTGACGATTGGGTTGAATTAGCCAGTGAGCGGCGGTGTCTTTGCTGAGTTGCCCAAAATGCATCACCGCCTGACGCTGAGGGGTGGCCTCAAAGTTCATCCAGAAGGAAACTGTGAAGGAAGTGTTGCCGCTTAGCTCTGGCGGACAAGGGCCCTGGAGGGCATCGGTGCCGGTAAACTTGAGCGGGTTCAGCAGTTTATCTATGCCCAGGGTATAGCCAGAGGTAGGAGAGCCCTGGTGCAAAATCCGGGCGCTCCCCGTCAGTTGATCGCTGGGTTTGACCCAGGCTTCGAGGGTGAGATCCTGGTCTGCTGCCAGCGCTGCACCCTCTTTCGCTAAGCCAACATAATTGCCTTTGCCGTCAAATTGCAGCGCATTACCAGGCGGTAGGCCAACCCAGTGGGGCATCAGTACTTTTTCGGGTGCTGCGATCGATCGACGACTTAACGTGCTGTAATGGGCACTCAAAAACTCGTGATTTGCCCCCCGGAAGTACAGCATCACATGGCCATTGGCGCTGTCAAATAGCTGAGGCGTATCAATTGTTTTGGCAAACTCTAACACCGCACCAATGACGCTTAACCCGTTGTCATCGGTGACGATGGGTAACATGGGGACGCGCACATCATGGCGAAGGATGGCTCTCAGGCGATCGCGCTCGGCGATTTGGTCTACCAATTTTGCCTGAGCTGCTGCCAATTGGTTTGGCAGTTTGGCGTCAGACAACAGGCGCAATTGTGCTGCCAGCTGAGTGTTTAAAGCCTGCACAATTGGCTGCAACTGCCTCACCAGCGTCGGCACCGCCGCGATACTCACTCGACTTGTGAAACTCTGGACGAGGGCAAGTTGTTGGGTCGGATTCAGCTGGACGGGAATGCTGCGTTCTTGCAGCAGGCGTACGTCTGCTTGCAGCTCTTGCATCAGCCCTGCCGTGGAGTTGATCGCCCCCGTTAAGGTAACGAGCACAGAAGGATTTTTGGCTGGATCAAACAGCGTCGGTGAATTCAACACATCCTGGAGTCGACTCAACCGCGTCTGCTTGTGCTCTAGTTGAGAGCGTAGGGTTGGGTCAACCATCAACTGCAAGCGATCGATCTCGGCCTGGGTTTGGGGAATCGCTTGATCCAATTCTTTGAGCTGTTGCAGAGCGGTCGGGATGGGAACTTCACCGAGTTTTGTCGCCGTAATTGTCTGCAAGTCTAGAGTTTCTGGCACCTGCACGAGTTTGCCGTCAATGGAGACCCCAAAATCTAGCGCTGTGACTCGACTCTGCGGTTCTGATGGATCACGGGTGGCCATGGTCAGCAGCAATCGGGCGCTGGTTTTCATCGGCTTTTCAAGGTTGTCATAGCCGGTTGCTGCTGTCTCTTGTTGGAAGTAGAGAATTGCAGAAAACCCAGATTCTAGGGTGCGATTGCTGGCTCGAAAATCCCACCGGAATGACTTGAGTGGATCAGTCGCCAATAGCTGCTCAATCGAGGGAGGCGTTGCCTCATCAATCGATTGCTGATCGGGCTCGTACAGGTTAAACAGCCCGTCTTCAGACTGGGGAATACTCCAACTGGCGATCGTGTCCTGTTGGCTGTCGTAGGCAAAGATCTGCCAGCGTTTCATCTCCGGAATTTTGGTCGGCAGCAGCAGCGCCGTAAAGCGTCCCTGGCTCAAGTGATCGATAAACGTAATCTCCTGGGTGGGTTCATAAAATGGCTTACTCTCCATGTCTATGGCACTGAGGCTATCTTTGACACTTTGAGGAAAGTCTCTGTTGCGGCTGCGTTGATAGCGCACTTCCATTTTGGGTTGCAGGGTGGTGCCAATCAACATAAAGCGATCGAGTAACAGGGTGCGATCGACTAGAGGCACCGCTTGACCCTGGCTGTCTAAAACGACTTGATTGCCACTGCGCTTAAACACGGCGTTGGCATCGTCTGCGGCGATCGCCTGGCGGAATACGCAGAGAAATCGACCATCTGACAAAACTTGAAACGGTGCGTCTGCGGTGAGAATGGCTGTAGACGATCGATACTGATCAATTTCTTCCGGGCGCACAGTGGCCGGGTTTGTGACAATTTCCCCGTTCTGCTTTACCGTTGGCAGCGTTGTCAGATCTAATCCACCAAAGCCTACCTGGGTGATTTCGTTGGTGAAGTAAAGTTCCTGGGGTTGCTGCAGCCAGTTATCGCGATCGAGCACCTTTGTCGCTGTACCACTTGCATCGCCACTGCCCTGATTCAAATCTAGAACTGAGTAATAAATTTTGCGCTGCTGATCCATTGCGAAGGCAATAACGATGCCGTTATGGCGAACAATGGTTGAATACCGATAGGCACGATCGCGATAAATGGTCGTGAAGTTGTCTTGAAGGCTAGATTGAGTAAACATTGGATTTTCTCCTGATTAGTTAGTAGAACTTACCAGTCATCCACAGGGATTAAACACACTACGAAAGCGACACACTCACGCATTGAGCCTCTCTGTGGTTTCAAGGTTGGCAACCTTTAAAACCGACTTTGTAGGCCTCAGAAATGCGGGTTGAAGCAACCGAAACTTTTTGTATGGGTGGGGTCAGCGAAGCTTTGCTTACGCAGGGTTCAACGGGCCTGAGTTAACCCACTACCCTAAGCAAACAATAGTTGTGCTGTGTTGCCGCCAGCCAGGTTGAGCCCGATATTGTTAGCCGTTAGTCCGCTGACATGGCGCAGTTCCAGCAGCAATTGACCCGAGCCAAACCCGTCATTGTTGGCAACGCCATCACCCGAGCGAAAGAAGGTGCTGCTGCCATGGCTGACCACATCAATAGCGGCGATTCCCTCAAATTGCAGGCGATCGCCGCCCGCACCTGCTGTGAACTGCTTCACCACATCGCTGCCATCACCGGAGCGATAAATTACGGTGTCAATGGCGCGATCGCGCCCTAGATAGAGCATGTCATCACCTGCGCCGCCTACTAGAATGTCAGCTCCGGTGCCGCCATGGAGAACATCATTACCTTCACCACCGCGAAGGATATCCTTACCACTGAGCCCGTACAATCGGTCATTCCCGGCTTGACCATTGATCACATCGTCGGAGCCATTAAACCCAAAGACTGTATTATCCAGATCATTCAGGAAGGTGACGGTATTGCGGTTGAATACCACATTGCGGACATCATCGGCATTGAACACATCAAAGCTATCCTGGAAGCTGGTTTGACCATCAAATAAGATGTTGCCCAAATCAACAGAAGCACCTGTGGATTGAGTCAGGTTTTCCAGGTTTTCCAGTTGGAAATTTTTCAACAATGCTTGAGTAGTGGGATTGCCCTCAAAGCTAACCAGTAAATCATCGCCTTTTTGAGTCAGCAGAAGATTTTTGGCAACTAAATCTTTGCCTTCGAACTGAATCGTATCGACTTCCTGGATGACTTCGGGACTGGGATTCACACCGCGTCCGATGCCTTGAAAGTCGATCGCAGTGCGCTGTTGCCCTTGCCGGACGACAAAATTGCGTTGTTCACCTGCACCAACCCACTGATCTGAAGCATCCAATGAACCACCGACTTCATTGTCGAAAATCACTAGCGTGTCAGAGGGTTGAGTGGTGCTGACGGCATAGCCCAGACCGGGTGTGAGCGTGAGGGTGATGCTTTCGCTGGGGTCGAACAATTGATCATCCAGCAGTTGAATCAGTACGTTGCCAAACACGCTTCCGGTGGGGATGACCACACTGCCGGAAAGCGGCGCAAAGTCCTGACCCGCAGTTGCGGTGCCGCTGATCGTGTAGTTGATTGTGGTATCGACCAGTGGCCCGCGATCTAGGACAATTTGTGCAATAAGAGTGCGGCTGGGATTTTCGCTAACGCTGCTAGGCAGAAAGATCCGGGCGACGGGTACCGGGATCTCGGTGATGTCAGGGGTGCCAAAGGTGCCAATGTTGACCGGGCTATTGGTGGCAACGTTGCTATCGAAGCTGAGTCCGCTGATGGTCAAACGACCATCGCGATTGAAGATGGCACCGCCAACCCCCTGCCCATTTTGAAAACCCGTACCTCCAATCGCCCGGTTGCCAACAAAGCGGCTATTGACGATCGTGATGTCACCTGCGTTATTGAAGATGGCACCCCCTAGACCGGCACCGCCGCCACCCTGACCGCCCCTGCCGCCAGCACCTGGGCTGTCGCCTAAAAAGGTGACTTGACCATTACCCCCTGGCGTGCCAAAGCCGCCGTTGCCGCCAAAGGTTCCTGCCGTACCGCCGCCAGCGCCAGTTCCGCCCGTCCCCGCTTGACCGGTTAGCACATTGGCACCGCCACCACCACCGCCACCGCCGCCGCCACCGCCA
>JAIXUR010000155.1 GCA_027483425.1 Cyanobacteriota bacterium
CAACCTGGGCGTTGTCCGGCGCGGGTACAGAGGTCTGCACTTTAATCAGAGGCATAGCGAGCCGTGATGGAGTGGATAGGCGAAGGATGGATGGGCGAAGGAGTGGATGGGCGAAGGGGTGGATGGGGGAGGGAGGGAGCCAATGGGAAAACGCTACAAGGCAACATCAACGCATGTACTCATCTACCCATCTACCCACCATAGTTCCAGCCGGTGCTTTCCAGCAGGAGGGGTTCGCCTTCACGGTGAATGGCGGCACCCACCACCTCGCCGACAAAGACGGTGTGATCCCCGTGCTCCACGGCACCGACCACCCGGCACTCCACATAGCCCAGGGTGTCTTTAATCACCGGGCAGCCGGTTTCGGGGGCCGCGTAGAACTCAATATCTTCGAACTTATTACCCACTCGGCGCAGGGGTTTGAAAAAGTTTTGGGCTAGATCTTTCTGACCTGCTTCTAAAAAGCTGAGGGCAAATACCCCGCTGGCTTTGACCATGGCGTGGGAGGTGGAATCGTTTTTGACACAGTTCACTACCAGAGGCGGCTGAAAGGAGGCCTGCATCACCCAACTCGCCGTAAAACCGTTTAGGTTGTCGCCATCCTTGACGCCACAGATGTAGAGACCGTGGGGAATTTTGCGCAAAAGCGTCTTTTTAGCCTGTTCGTCTAACACGCTATACCTGGAGAACATCTCTACCGCTAGTGTAATACAGCACCGTCTTCTGCCTCCAGACAAAAAAGGCGCACCGCTGTGGTGCGCCCAGGATGGTGTGTGAAACCTAGAGCCTATTTGTTGGGCTGAGGTGTCATGCGTAGGTAGGGCTTGATTTCGGTGACCCCTTTGGGGAAGCGCTGACGAGCTTCATCGGTGGGGATGCTGGGAACCACCACCACATCTTCACCATCTTTCCAGTCTACGGGGGTGGCCACGCTGTAGTTGTCGGTCAACTGCAGCGAGTCAATCACGCGCAGAATCTCAGCGAAGTTGCGTCCGGTGCTGGGCGGATAGGTGATGGTCAAGCGCAGGTTTTTCTTAGGATCAATGACAAACACGCTGCGCACGGTGACCTTAGCGTTGGCGTTGGGGTGAATCATGCCGTAGAGGTCAGACACTTTTTTGTCGTCGTCGGCAATGATGGGGTAGTTTACCGTCACCCCCTGGGTTTCATTGATATCGCCAATCCAACCCTGGTGGGAATCAGCGCTATCGACGCTGAGGGCAATGACTTTAGCACCCCGCTTATCGAACTCGGGCTTGAGCCTGGCCACGCTGCCCAGTTCGGTGGTGCAGACGGGGGTGTAGTCGGCGGGGTGCGAGAACAGCACCACCCAGCTATCGCCAGCCCAGGTATAAAAATCGATTTCACCCTCGCTGGTCTGCTGGGTAAAGTTAGGAACCTGATCACCAAGTTGAAGTGCCATATCTAATCTCCGTTTACTCTCGACAGGGGCAAAACCGTTGCTCAACCTTTACTAGCATTCTCCCATAAACCCCGGTATCCCGGTCGGAGTTTAGCGGATTATTTTAAGATTGTATCTTAGGAGGCAGATCCCATGGCGCTGACCCTGGGGTGTTGGTCGGTAGCGATGCCCCTCTGCCATGGCTGCCCCGACTCTTTTCAGAACCTTGGGGCCATCATTGCCCACAGTACAACCCATAGATAAGGCACCTGGAAGCATTTCGCAGGTGCCTTATCTATGGGTTGCCTAGCCTAGCTCCCAGCAGCACTCGGGGTGAAAGCGCTAGGGAGGAGAAATAGCGCTTAAATCTGCCGCTCAAATACTTTTGGAGCGTAGGTGCTGCAGCCGTCGCAGGGGCCCATGGGGTTCATGGCACAGCGCAGGTAGGGCGATCGCGCATTGAGGTCGCAGGTGATGTCGCCAATCATGTAACCCATGCCATCGACGTAGTGGAGATCGGCATTGCCGTCGAGCAACTTCAGCATGCTTTGGCCGAGTGCCGTGGGTACGGTGGCCAACTCGTGGCGTTTTTCGTTCTGGTCAGCTCGCACGCTCAAATACGCAGAAATTACTGCTGGGGCGAGGCCAATGACAAAAATCAAAACGATAACTAGCATGAATCTGCCGGAATAAACTAGCAAAGTCATCCTAACCCGATGGATTGCAACTCTGGCTAGCAGCGGCAGGAGATTGGTACGTACCGTAGTGTTCCTTAGTCTTTCGCAATGTTGAGAGCCTCGCCACCCGCGCAAATCTAAACTGAAGTCTATGGAGACTATTGCAATTCCGCGTGAAGCATAAAAATGCCTAGGGCAAGATGGCTGTCCTACCTGAAAAAATCGGCTCGGACGGCTATGCCCCCTGCCAGGGTTGACTCAACCCTGATAGACGAAAATACTCTAAGTAAGTTCCCGTCTGTGGATATTTTTGGTAGATTCGTAGCCAAGTCGCAGCCGAGAACCGTTTTCGCCTCGGTTTTTGACCAAAATAGACTGTTTTTCTCCCCGCCTGAACAAGATCCTGAACTTTCCAGAACTTTCATGTATTGGCGAATTCTGGCCTGTGGTTGATGATGAACACATCCTGTAGACTCGCGTGTGCTCCAAAGCTAAGACCGGGTAAGGCCAACAGGACATCGCGGGGGTTCGCTCCTCAGTGATAGTGCCTTACCCGGCTTTTTATTCTTTAAACATCTAGCGATACCGCTGGGCTGATGATTTGCAGGCAGTAGCCAAAGGTTGCCCTAGGGGGCAGCTAGCGCCGCCCAGGGACAGATCAGCTGAGTCAGCCTCTATAGCCCTAGTATTCCCTCTATTGATTCAACATGACCTGCTGAATGACATCTGCCAGCTTGGTGGCGCTGTCGGCAGTCGCTAAGCGTTCGGCGGCGGCGGCCATGGCCGCCAACCGCTGGGGCTGAGTTAGCAGGTCTAGCACCAAGGTCTGGAGCTGGGCCGCCGATGTCCTGCTCTGGTTGACCATGAGCGCGGCCTGGGCCGTGGTAAAGACCTCTGCATTAACCGTTTGGTGGTCTTCTGCGGCGTAGGGATAGGGAATCAAAATAGATGGGGTGCGCGAAATAGCCAGCTCGGTCAGGGTACCGGCCCCCGCTCGTCCAATGGCCAGGGTGGCCCGGTGCATGAGGGCGGCCATGGCCCCAAAAAAGGGCCGATGAATGTACTGAGGATGGCTAAAGCAGTCGACATCGGGGTCGCTGCTGCCGGTTTGATGCACAATCCAGGCTCCGGCCTCGATCCAGGCAGGGGCGGCGGCTCTCACCAGTTGATTGACGGCTACAGCCCCCTGACTACCGCCCACCACCACAATCAGCGGCACGTCGTCGGGAATGGCCGGCTCGGTCAAAATGGGTGGCTCTGGGGTCAAAAAGTCGGCCCGCACTGGGGTGCCCACCACGACGGTATCGGCCTTGGGCAGGTAGGGGCGCGCGGCCTCAAACCCCAGGGCCACAACGGTACACCAGGGCCCCAGCCAGCGGGTGACCTTGCCGGGCAGGGCGTTAGATTCGTGCAGCACCGCAGGCAACCCCAGCGATCGCGCCGCGACGATGGCCGGAGCAGCAATATAGCCGCCGGTGGTAAACACCCCGTCAAACCGCCCCCGCTGCAACAGCTGCCGCACCTGGACGATGGCTTGGCCAAACTGCCCCAGCTGCTTCAGGGTGCCCCAGCCTGGCTTGCCCTGCAACCCTCCCATGCGGACGGTATGCAGCGGAAAGTGATCGGGGACGAGGGTGGTTTCCAAGCGATCGGGAACCCCCAACCATTCAATGGCATAGCCATCGTTGAGCAGAGCTTCGGCGGTGGCGATCGCCGGAAACAAATGCCCACCCGTGCCGCTAGCGGCCACCAGTAGCCGGGGCGATACAGCTTGGGTTGAGGTCTGTGGCAAGGAAGCAGCCTCGGCGCTAAAAACGACTCTAACTATACCAACTCCCTGTCAATTGATATAAGGTAGACGGAGTATTTCTGGCGTAGGGCATTAGCGTGGTAAGAGCGACGACAAGGTCAGCAATGAGACGGTGGAGCCTGGCGGCAGTGTCAATGGTGGCCTTTGGGGTTAGCGCCGGAGCGATCGCTCCCCCAGCTCGATCCAACCCACCGGCCAATGGCTCCCAGCTGGCCCAGGCGGTGCCCACCGAGGTGCAGGGCTTGATCACGGGTCTAGAAACAGCGGTCAGCGATCGCAACCTGGATGCGGTCATGGCCTTCTACAGCGAGAGTTTCGCCAGTGACACGGGCTTTGACTACGCCCAGCTCCGCCAAACCCTCGAAACCCTCTGGCAGCAGTACCCCGACATCACCTACGAGATTGAAGTCTTAAACTGGCAGGCCGCTGGCCCCGGCAACTATACCCTCGAAACCCGCACTACCGTCAGCGGTACCCAGGTGCGCCCCGATCGCGTCTTGACCCTGAGCGCCGATGTCACCTCTCGCCAGCGCCTCGAAGCCGGGAAAATTTCCTACCAGGAAACGTTGACCGAAACCAGCCGCCTCGTCTCAGGGACTAATCCACCCACCCTGCAGGTGCAGCTGCCCCAAACCCTGACCCCAGGTCAAACCTATAGCTTCGACACCATTGTGCTAGAACCGCTGGAGGGACGAGCACTGATGGGCAGCGCCGTGGACGAGGGGGTAACCGCCGCAGACTTTTTTACCCCCCGGCCCGTGGTTCTTGATCTCCTGACGTCTGGGGGGCTCTATAAGATCGGCACCGCCCCCGCCGAACCCGACAACCGCTGGCTCTCCACCGTGGTGGTGCGAGAAGACGGTATGGTGGTCGAAACCCGCCGCGTGCGGGTGGAATAGCCGTGGCCAACCACAACTGGCTCGTTACCAACGATGGCACCCATCGTTCCTTTGGCAACCCCGAAATTGTCGAGCCAGGGCGCTACTATCGCCTCTATCGTTTTTTGACAGAGCTAGAAGATATTCTCGAAATCTTCCACGATGACATTGGTCGCCTGGAGGCCATTACTCCCTTGGTGCGCAAACTGCTGGTGAGCTCCTACTGGCTGCAAATGGAGCACCGCGACCCCGATCCCCAAACGGGCTGGAGCGTCAATTTTCTCTACCGAGAGCACGAGTTTCCCCTGACGGTGCAGATGGTGGGCTGGTTGCCGGGGCGAACATCCACTATTCACAACCACGGGAGCTGGGGCATTGTGGCCCTGGTCGGGGGCCAAGAGCGCAACCGACTATGGCGACGCGATCCCCAGCCTGACCAGCCCGATCGCCTAGAGCTGGTGGATGAGGTGATTCTCAACCCTGGCGATGTGGTGGCGCTGACCGCCAACGCTATCCACAGTGTTGAGGCCCTGGGCAATGAGCCTACGGTATCCTTTAACCTCTACGGGGTAACGAATTTTAACGATCGCTACGAGTTTGACCTCGAGACCCAGACCGCCAAACGGTTTTGAGCGGCTTAGAAACTTGTTGGTTTTTTGGCCCGGTGGATGAAAGATTTGGAAAGTTGGGGTAAACTTCAGCAAACCATGGAAGGGGTGTCTGCTAGAGCTAATTTTAGCTGCCGTCTGGATATGCCCCAGGCACCGTTCTATCTCCCGTTGCCAACGCCAGGATAAATCGACCCATGAACCAGGACGAATCTCGCAGCACCGCCACATTGCCGCCCGAGGATCTTACCCCGGTCGACCCAGAAACCCTGGTGACCACCTACGCCGACAGCTTAATTACCGAGCTGTTTGACGACGTAGACAAAATTTTAGAGGGCGACGACGCGGCCCTAGCCGCCGTAGAGTTTCCCCCGGAACCGGCTTCCACCGCCATCGCCCCCATTGTGGATGTCTCCGCCGCTCGGTCAGAGCCCTCGGGGTCAGACCAGACCCTGGCCACCCTCGGTCACGAGATCGATTTCTTTAGCGGCGACGATGGCCAACCTGTAGCCCCCCCGGCCCAGACCAAACAACGCTTTGGCCGATGGCTGGATCGTTTGCTGTTGGCGGTGACAGCTTTGTCGCTGCTGGGGGTTGGCGGGCTGCTATGGTTTGGTCAGCAGGGCAATCGATTTCTGCTGGGGCGATCGCCCGGCCCCGAGACTACGGCCCAGTCCGACGAAGAGTTTTTGACCTACCTACAGCGCTCCTTAGACGTTATTTCTGGCAAGGTTGAGCGCGGCGAACTCGGCAATGGCACCAACCTGGGCCAAGCTCCAACCGGGGTGGTCGTACCGGCCCCGCCCATGCTGCCCCCCCTGGGAGCCGGTGGCACCGTGGGAAGCTTGGGTTCAGGCCCGCTCAACGTGATCGAACGGGTCTATATTCCTTACCAAACGGCGCAGCAGTCTGCGGCCAGCCCCGGAGCCCAGGCTCTGGTACCGGCTCGGCCCGGAACTGTGGCCCCGGCCGCCCCGACCCCGGCCGCCCCTGCCCCGGCTGCCCCTGCCCCCGCCCCGATCCATACGATGGTGGGCATTTTAGAACTGGGCGATCGCTCGGCAGCCCTGTTTGAAATCAACGGTGTTTCCCAGCGGGTTTACATCGGTGAGCGCATTGGCAACAGCGGCTGGAGCCTGGTGTCGGTCTCGAACCAAGAAGCGGTGATTCGCCGCAACGGCGAAGTGCGATCGATCTTCATCGGCCAGCGGTTCTAGGGCCTGGGTGCCATGGCAGCCACCGCCACGATTAAATTGCTTCACGTTCCTACCTCCCCAGCCTGGGTTCACCAAGCCCTGGCTAATTTGGATGTGATATTGCTGGATCATGCCCAGTGTGAGCGCAAAGCGGCCGGGGTGGCCATGGCGTTGATCAACCGCTACCCCTCCGATGGTGAATTGGTCAAATCTCTCACCGCGATCGCCCAGGAAGAGCTGGCTCACTTTGCCCAGGTTAACCAGTGGCTAGAGCGGCGCGGAGTTCCTGTGGGCCCCTTGCCGCCGCCGCCCTACGGGGCTAAATTACGCCAGCAGGTGCGCCCTGAGGAGCCCCATCGTCAGCTCGACCTGCTGCTGGTGTCGGCGCTGATCGAAGCCCGTAGCCACGAGCGCCTGGGGCTGCTAGCCGAGCACTGCCCTGACCCAGAACTGGCCCAGTTTTACCACAGCCTGATGGCTTCCGAAGCCCGTCACTACGGGGCCTACTGGGTGCTAGCCACGGGCCGGTTTCCCCGCCCAACGGTGGCGGCTCGACTCGAGACCTTGGCGGTGGCCGAGAGCACCATTCTGGTCGATCTACACCCCCAACCCCGCATCCACAGCTAAGGAGTAGCGATGCCCCTAGATCACCGCCGCCGCTACGGGCCCTACCTGGTGCGCAGTTGGCAGCCCGGCGATCGCGCCGCCGCCGCCGCCCTCATCGCCCAGGTCCTGACGGAGTACGGCCTCACCTGTGAGCCTACCGCCAGCGATCGCGACGCCCTGGAAGTCGAAGCCTGCTACTGGGCAACCGGCGGCGAATTTTGGATCGTGGAGGCCAATGGGGTACTGGTGGGGACGGCGGGCTATCGACCCACCAGCCGGGGCCTACGCGCCGTAGAACTGCGTAAAATGTATCTCTTGCCCCAGGCCCGAGGGCAGGGGCTGGGCCGCTACCTGCTCACGGCCCTCGAATCGGCCATTCAGCAGCGCGGCTTCGATGAGATCTGGCTCGAAACCGCCTCGGTGCTGACGTCAGCCGTAGCCCTCTACGAGGCCAGTGGCTACACCGGAGCCAGCGGGGTTGAGACAGCTCGCTGCGATCGCGTCTACCGCAAACCCTTGCCCCCCATTACCCCTGATCCCGTGGCCCCTGAGGTGCTGTCTTAGCCCTACCTGGCCAGAATTTAGCTATAATCGCCACATTCACACTGGCTAGGCTGTTTTGATTGCCATCTACCCCGGCAGTTTTGACCCCATCACCCTGGGCCATCTAGACATTATTACCCGTGGCAGTCGGTTATTTGAGCGGGTTATTGTGCTCGTGTCTAGTAACCCAAACAAGGTACCGATGTTTTCGACCGTCGAGCGCATCGGGCAAATTGAGCAATCGGTCAGCCACCTGACCAATATCGATATCGACCACTACGACGGCCTCACCATTACCTACGCCAGGCAGCACCAAGCCCAGATTCTGCTGCGGGGGCTGCGGGTGCTCTCCGATTTCGAAAAAGAGCTGCAAATGGCGCATACTAATAAGACCTTGGCTGATGATATTGAAACTCTTTTCCTCTCAACCTCCACGGAATACAGCTTTCTCAGCAGCAGCTTAGTTAAAGAAATTGCCCGTTTTGGCGGCCCCATCGACCACCTTGTTCCCCACCATGTAGCGCGAGACGTTTACCAATGCTACGCCCAGACCCAGCCCGCCGCAATGCCCCGCCCCGCCAGGCCCAAGTCCGTGGGAACCAGCCCATCAGTCCCCAAACCAATGGATCATCGCTAGAGGCCATGGATAGCGGTGCCGCCTTACAGATTGCTGGCGATCTCGACATTCAGCAAGAGCTCAACAAGCTGGAAGAACTCATTCTCGCCAGCCCAAGAGTCCCTTTTAGCGGCCGCACCCTGGTCGATGAGGACCAGATCCTCGACCAGCTGGATGCCATTCGCCTCAACCTGCCGCCAGCCCTCCGCCAGGCGGTGCAACTCCTACAGCAGCGCAACACCCTGATGGTCGACGCCGAACGCTACGCCCAGGACCTGATCGCCGCAGCGGAGCAGCAGGCCGCCCAAATGCTCGATGAGCTCGGCATTGTGCGCCAGGCCGAACAAGTGGCCCAGCAGATGAAAAGCCAGGCCCAGCAAGACTGCGACGGTCTACGCACCCAGGTGATGGGCGACATTGAGCAAATGCAGCTTCAGGCCCAGCGTGAATGGGAAGCCCTGCGCCAAAAGGCCTTGGCCGAGCAAGACATGATTCAGCAAGATGCCGATGTCTATGCCGATCAGGTGCTTTCCAGCGTAGAGCAACAGCTTTCGCAGATGTTGCGCATCATTCAAAACGGTCGCAGTCATCTACAACCAGGCAAAGATACCCCCCTCGCCCCGCAACGGCCCAAGGGCAGTAAGGTAGGCTCGTCCAGCGCTGGCCCCCCCGAGGGACGCTCTGAGGGGCGTCCCGAAACCGGCACCGATCGCACCGCCAATCGAAAAAAAAAAAAAAAAAAGCCTGCGGCCGAATGATCAGCTATCTCAAGGGAGTGCTGGCCGAGATTCAAAAGCCGGGCAACCACAAAATTATCGTCACCCTGGATGTCAACCAGGTGGGCTACGACATGCAGGTGCCGGCCCGCCAGCTGGCCCTCCTGCCGCCCCTGGGAGACATTGTGCAGCTCTTTAGTCACCTCTACTTTCGCGACGACCAGGCGGTGCTATTTGGCTTTGGCCAACGCCAGGAGCGCGACCTGTTTAGACTTTTAATTAGTGTTAGCGGCATTGGCCCTCAAATGGCCCTGGCCCTCCTCGACACCCTGGGCGAAGCGGAGCTCACCCAGGCGGTTGTCAGCGGCAATACCCGTCTGCTGTCTCGCACCCCAGGGGTAGGCACCAAAACTGCCGAGCGCCTGGTGCTAGAGCTTAAAACCAAGCTGCAAGATTGGCAAACCCAGTCGGGCATCGGGCTCATGCCCACCGCAGGGCCCATACCCACCCTCTACGAAGAGGTGGAAACCACCCTCAGCGCCCTGGGCTACAGTCAAAGCGAAATCCTCAAGGCGTTGCAGGCGGTGGGTCGCAGCTCGACCCTACAGAAGTCTGCCGACCCAGAAAGCTGGATGCGCGAGGCGATCGCCTGGTTGAGCCAGTAGCTGCCCCCGAGAGTAGATGGAGTCAGCAAACCCTATGCTATAGTTAAAAATCCTGGCTCAAAATTATCCTTCTAGAGAAGCTATCTGTCCCATGACTCTGTTGCAAGCGCGCAAGCAGGAACTGATGTCCACCTATCAGGTGCACGAAACCGACACTGGATCTGCCGACTTGCAGATTGCCATGCTCACTGATCGCATCAATCAGCTGAGCACCCATCTGCAAAAAAACAAAAAAGACTACTCATCTCGCCGTGGCCTGCTCAAAATGATTGGCCATCGTAAGCGGCTCATGGCTTACCTGCTTAAGCAAGACTCTGATCGCTACCGGGCGCTCATTCAAAAGCTCGGCATTCGCGGCTAGGTTGATCAACCTAGCCCGGTTACGGCGTTACTTGTTGTTATCCTGTAGCCCCTATGGCCCCCGAGTCTCCCCGTAAGCGCCTGCCCTTTGAGCCTGTTGGCAAGACGGCTGGCAAGCCCGCCGAAGACTCCAAGAAAGAGTCCAAAAAAGCGGCCAAACCAGCTCCTGCCCCGGCCAAGACTACGGCTAAGACTACCGCCAAGCAATCTACGTCAGCCAAAAAAGCCGCCTCTAACGCCGCTAGCGCATCAACCGCTATTCCTGAGGTGGTGAGCAACCGTATGCTGCGCCGGATGATGGTATTTTCTGGTATTCCCACCGGTCTGGGGGTGCTCACGTTTTTTGTCAGCTACTACCTGGTGGTTAATCAGGCCCTAGAGCTGCCCTCCTACTTTGTGCTGCTGATCACCCTGGGCTGCTTTGGCCTGGGGGTGGCAGGCCTGACCTACGGAGTTCTGTCGGCCTCCTGGGATGAAGATCGCCCCGGCAACCGGCTCGGCCTAGAGGAATTTCGGGTTAACTTTGGCCGCATGACCAGCGCTTGGGGTGCCAAGTCAGATCGTTAATCGATCGGCTGATCGCCTTGATTGGGGTCGGTCGATGACAGCACAATTTGCTCAATCTGCTCTTCCATGGTTTTGAGCAGTTGGCAGAGAGATTCTAGATTGCGAGTTGAGGGGGCCTCCAGGCTGAGCGTCTGGCGTGATCGCTGGCGAATTTCAGTAATGCGCTTTTGCAGGGTTTGAGCCACCCCGAGGGCATCTTCCTCGAGTTGCTTAAACTGTTGCTGTTGATAGAACTTGAGCGCCGCCCCCCGCAGCACTTGCAGGGTGGCCTCTTCGCCGTGGGTGCCTGGAATTAGGCGCAGCCGCAGCAGAACGCGATCGCCCTGGTAGAGGCGTTCAATATCGGCCTTTTTAAGCTCGGTGGTGGGCAGCAGGGGGAGGTGGAGCAGGCGCTTGAGTTCGTTAATAACGCTCTGCAGCTGGTCTAGGCTGAGATCCTTAAGGGCGGCCTGCACGATACCATCTTTACTCCAGAGCACCCGGCCATGACTGGGGCGACGCTCTAGATACAAGCGCCCAATACCCTCGTTGAGAACCTGATAGAGCAGGGCCTGGGTGAGCTGGGAGGGTGGCAGGCGGTGCAGCTGGCGGAGAGGAATCTGGGCGAGGCTGGAGTCGAGGGTAAGGGCGAGGGGCTGGGTTCCCGGAGTAGAACCAGCGGTTGGAGTTAGGGGCGTAGCCTCAAGGTTAGAGCCTAGGGGAGTAATCCCTGGACTAGGGCCAGCGGCTGGGGTTAGGGGCGTAGCCCCAGGGTTAGCTTTTGGGGTTGATGACACAGCCGCTGAGATGACAGGCCCGAGAGCGGGAAGCTCGTCAGGCAGCTCGTCGGGGCTATCAACAATGAAGGTCAGCAGTTCGGCGGCGGTCGGTCTCTGGAGGGGGGCCTCGGCCTGGTCCGACGGGGGAGATTTGTGGCGCGCTTTGTGGCTCAGGTACTTGGACAGCATTTTGCGCTGCCAGTCCGAGGAAACCTGCCGTGACACCACCGAACAGTGAATAAAGGAGCCTTGTTTGCGGGCGTAGTCCGTGGCAGCCGTGTCACTAGGGTTAACCATCCCCAGGTAGAGACAGCTCGACTCGACCGAGAGGGGAATGATTTCGTGGTAAAGACAGGCCTCGAAGGGCAAAATGCTGTCGATCAGCGATAGCATTTGAGCCGCGTTGAGGCGACTATCCACAGCCTCGCTGCCGCTGTAGAGGTCGAGGCCAGAAAGGTCGTTGGTTAAAGCGTAGGTGTCGGGCTGCGACATTTGGCTGATTATTGTAACGATCAGGATTCTTTTATGCTAAGCGTCTGTACGGTAAAGCGGCGAATTTTTAAGGTCAACTCTTCAATCTTTATAGTGGCCTGGGCCTGGACAAGAAATTAGCAAAGCACAAGGTAGCCAGGAACTCAGTTTCTGACGTCGGGAGGAGGATGGCTATAGCTAGTGTTCCCCAAGGGCGATCGCCCTAACCACCAAGGGTTCAGACTAGGGGCCTAAGGACAAGGTTCTCAGGGTGGGTGGGTACGGATTGATCCCTTTCCCCAGGCTATGGGACGGCGGGTTCTCGGGCTGGGGGCAGAGCCTCGGGCACCGCAGCCTGGCCTGGCTCCACCAGGGTAGCGATCGCCCCCGGAACAGGATTGGGGGTAGAGGCCTCTGCCGACATAGCCGGAGCCAGCGGCTCGGGTTGGGGCACGGCCTCGGCGGGCCGATCGGGTGAGGTAACTGGGGCTGCCTGGGGGGAGGGACGGTAGACCGTGCTGTCAGGAAAGGCCCCCGGCATTGGAGCGGTGGGTGGGGTGGTCTGGCTACCCTCCCGAACGGTGGTCCAGGCCGGTGGAACGGTCTCGGTCGGGGCTATCTTGGCCGCTGGCTCCGCAGCGGGTTCTGGGGCTGAGGTTACAGCGGGAGTAGCGGGTTCTGGGCGATCGCTCAGATCACCAGTCACCACCGCTGGGATAGCAGCAACGGGCGGTACAACCTCCAAGGTCTGGGGTGTCGGGGCACCCCCCCGGTTGAACAGTACCCCCGCCACGGAAGCCGTCTGCGGTGAGGTGGAAAACCCCTGGGGGAGAGCGGCCTGGGCCTGGGAGAAGCCCTTGACTGTGATCTGCCAAAGCGCGGTGAAGGGATCGTCGTCAGGGGGAGCTGAACCCGAGTCATCCAACGCCAGTGTAGAGGAGGTAGAATCTGCCACCAGGGCGTTATCTGGGTTGGGTTGAGTTTGGGCGATCGGGTCACTGGGTGATGTCCACATGTGCACCTCGCCGTCCCCGGAGTCCGTCGGAGTATCGTCTAGGGCGACCAGGGGTTCGGGGGGTGGGGCCAGGGTCCAGGTCTGGGGCTGGAGCGTCGGGTTTTGAACATCGTAGGCCGCGATCGCCTGGGCGACAGCATTGGCCCGGCGCTGCTGATCACGGCGAATGCTGGCCTCGGTATTGCCCAGGCCCGGTGCGTTCCAGCGCCCTGTTTTGGGGTTGATATAGGCACGGGTGCGGGCGATCACAATGGCCTCAGCCCCTTCGTGGCCATTGGCCTTAGCCTCGGCTAGGCGCTCGATGTAGCCTACCCGACCAATGGCGGCCAGGGGCGACTGGTTGGCCAAGTCTAGACCGTTAAGAGTTTCTTCGAGAGTGAGATTCAATCCCTGGTCTAGGGCTCGCTGACGCAGAACCTCCCCCTGATATTGCAAGCGCTTGAGCTGCTTTTGGTCGGCTTCGTCTGGCGTTGGCGCTCCGTGCTGGTAAGAGAACGGGCGCATGTTCCAGGCTCGGTTGGCAGTGTCG
>JAIXUR010000389.1 GCA_027483425.1 Cyanobacteriota bacterium
ATTTTGATTCTTCCTAAGGGCGCAGGCCCTGCGCCCCTACCTGGGTATATCTTCTTTTCTCGAAATCTCCTGACTCCTGACTCCTGGCTCCTGGCTCCTGACTCCCCGCCTAACGCCAATACCCTATTGCCCCTCGCTCCGGTGAGACTGCTGAAACTGGCGGAGGGCGCGCTTAGTTTTAGGCCCCGCCACTCCATCCACCGGGCCAGGGTCATAGCCGCGCTTGGCCAGCTGTCGCTGCACCTGCCGGGTTCCTTCGGTCAAACTTTCGTCGAGTTCGTCAATCAGGGCCAGGGTGGCACCCCCAGGGTTAGCGGTATAGGTCAGATCGAGCAGCTCACGCAGGCGCGACTTGAGATTTTCGTTGACCGAGGCGTAGACCAGGGTGGTGCTGCCCAGGCCAATGGCGTGGTCGATAAAGTGGTCGGCTTCATTGATCCAAAAATCGAGCCGCCGATCTTGTTCGGCCTGGCCCAGTAGCTCATCTAGGCGTTGGCTCTCGGCCTCGCCCAGGGTGGGGCGAATGGCTAGGCGACAATACTCGCGCACCAGCGCTAGGCAGTCGGCGTCGCCAAGGCCGGAAATGTGATGCGTTAACGGTTCACCCATGGTCTGACTCGCGTGTGTCGGTACGATGTCAACAAACAGATCCAGCGCTAGCGCTAGCGCTGGATCTGTAGTTTATCCGGTGAAGAGCCGGGTGGCGAGGGGGAAACCCGCCCGCCCGCTAGTGCCCAGCCATTTTGTGGCCAATGTCGGTGACGTTGGCCTCGTCGACGGTGCTCTCGTAGACAAAGTGGCCCTCGCTGATCACGATGATGCGATCGCTCAAGGCCAGCAGTTCGTCTAGATCTTCGCTCACCAGCAGCACCGCGACCCCTCGGTTGCGGGCTTCGACAATGGCATTGTGGATCTGATCGACGGCCAGGAAATCTAATCCAAAACAAGGATTGGCGGCCATCAGCAGGTTGATGTCGTTAGAGGACAGCTCCCGTGCCAGCACGGCCCGCTGCACATTGCCCCCGGACAGGTTTTGAATGGGCGTCTCGGGGGAAGGGGTTTTAACCGAGAAAGCCTTAATCAGTCCCTGGGCCGCATCCCGGATTGCCCCCAGCATCAGCCACAGGCTCCAGCGGGCCTGGGGTGGGCGGTCAAAGGTACGCAGGGCCATGTTTTCGGCCACGCTCATGGTGGGCACGCAGGCGTTGCGCAGGGGTTCTTCGGGCAGGGCGTAGACACCGTGGCGCACCATTTCGGCTCGGGTGGCGCCGTAGAGTTCGCCGTTGATCTGAACCTGGCCTTCGGTGGGGGTGCGCTGCCCCGCCAGGGACTCCACCAGTTCCCGCTGGCCGTTGCCCGAGACCCCGGCAATGCCAACAATTTCACCGCTGTTGACGGTCAAATCTAGGGGGCCAAAGGCGGGCAGACCGTTGTCCTTGAGCGCCCCTAGGCCCTTAGCCTGAAGCACGGGGTGCGACGACTCCGCCTTGGTTTTGTCGACGGCTTTAGTGGTGCGCTCTGCGCCTAGCATCATCCGGGCCATGTCGGCCACGGTCAGATCAGACACCAGGCCGTTGCCGGCCAGGTTACCCTTGCGCAGCACGGTCACTTCGTCCGTGAAGGCCAGCACCTCACGAAACTTGTGGGTAATCAGCAGCACGCTCAGATTTCCTGCCACCACCTCTTTGCGCAGCAGCCCCAGCACCTCGTCGGCTTCGTCGGGGGTGAGGACCGAGGTGGGCTCGTCGAGAATGAGAATGCGGCTTTGCAGGTAAAGCTGTTTGAGAATTTCGAGCTTTTGCTTTTGCCCCGCCGCCAGTTGGCCGATGGGCATATCCAGATCAACCTGGAAGGGCGATCGCTCCATGAAGGTGCGCAGGGCGGCGTATTCCTTCGTCCAGTTGATCACTTGAGCGCTGTCGTAGCGGCTCAGCACCAGGTTTTCGGCCACGGTCATGGCGGGCACCGAGGTAAAGTGCTGATACACCATGCCAATGCCGCAGCCGTGGGCATCCTTGGGGCTTTTGATGGCGTGCAGTTCGTCATTGATCAAAATCTGCCCAGCCGTCGGGCTGTAGAACCCCATGATGCATTTCACTAGGGTGCTCTTACCGGCCCCATTTTCCCCCAGTAGCCCGTGGAAGGTGCCGGGTCTGAGGGTGAGGGTGACATCGTTAAGGGCGACTAGACTACCAAACTGCTTGGTCATGTTGATGACCTTAAGCTCAGGCGGGGATTCTAGGTGGAGCAGGGTCGGGGCCATGGTGGTCATAGGGATCAGGTCACAGAATGACGACACAAAACCGGAGGCGGAGATATCTCACTGGAGATATCTATTCAGAGAATTGGCTCTAGCCGCAGCAAGCCAGCACCAGCCGTGCGGCCATCAGCGCTAGGCCAATATTTATTCCAGGCATCATACCCCCATATTTTGGGTTAGAGCTGTTAGCAAACAGTCATTTTCTACGGAATCTCGCACCGCCACCCGAAAATAGGAGGCTCCCAGCTCTGGGAAACTGAGGCAGTCGCGAATGAGCAGACGATCGCGGCGCAGCAGGCGTTCTTGCAGAGTCGGAGCCGGGGTGCTGGTCTTGACCAGGAGATAGTTGGCGGCCCCGGCCAAGGGCTCTAGCCCCGGAATGGCCCGCAGCCCTTCAAGTAGGGCCGCGCGGGCGGGCGGAAGCCATTGCCAGGTGAGGGTTTGAAAGGCCTCGTCCTGGACGGCGGCGATCGCCGCCGCCGCCGCCAGGGTATTGACCGGCCAGGGGTCGCGCCAGCGCTGCCAACGGCTGAGGCGGTCGGGGTGGCCCAGGGCATAGCCAATGCGCAGGCCGGGTAGGGTGTAGAACTTGGTCAGCGATCGCAGCACCACCAGGTTCGGGTAGCGATCCAGGTGGCCAATCAGTGACTGCTGGCGATCGGGCGGCACAAAATCCATGAACGCCTCATCCACAATCACCGTGGCAAAGCGCTCCAGCAGGGGCGCTAGACGGTCTACGGTGAAGAGGTGGCCCGTGGGGTTGTGGGGATTGTTAATCAGCAGGCCCGTGGCCTGGGGGTGGGGCCACGGGTCAAAATCGGGTAGACCGCCCTGGCCCGATCGATCTGCCAGGGGCAACGGCCAGGGCAGGCAGGGCACCCCAAAGGCATCCAGGGCTCGCCCATAGTCGCCAAAGGCCGGGGTTAACAGGTGACAGCCCCTGGGGGCATCACCCTCGGTCAGATCACGGGCCAGGTCTCGGGCGGCCCAGGTCAGCAGCTCGGCGGCTCCGTTGCCCGGCAGCACCCAGTCGGCGGGAACCTGGTGATGATCGCCCAGGGCGCGGCGGAGGGTGGTGTACTGGGGGTCAGGGTAGTGGCGCAGTTGTCCCAGGGCCTGGGTCATGGCCTGTACCACCGACGATGGCGGCCCCAGGGGGTTAATGCTGGCGGAAAAGTCTAGGAGAGAACCGGGGGAACAGTCGGCGATCGAAGCCGCCCAGTCTAAGTTTCCCCCGTGAACCGGTCGCATGGACGATGTGTGAGTGGGCGTTGCGGGTGTCAAGGCGGGGCTACTTAGCCACCTTTTCTTTGAACAGTTTGCCGGCCGAAAACGCCGGTACCTTAGTGGCCGGAATCACCATGGTGTCGCCGGTTTTGGGGTTGCGCCCTTCGCGCTCTTTGCGCTCGCGGCGTTCAAAGGAGCCAAACCCGACGAGGGTGACTTTTTCGCCCGAAGCTACGGCTTCCATAATGGCGTCGATGGTGGCGGTAATCACCGAGTCCACATCTTTCTTGGTCATGGACTTTTCGCTAGAAGAGGCCTTCTCGGCCACCTTATCAACGAGTTCAGCTTTGTTCATAACTGTCTCCTATGGGCAAAGAACATTGGGCTAACAGCCGCATTCCGACGATTGGCCCAGGGCATAGACATCAGCCCCGGTGGCCAGAATGGCTGAAACCCCTGTCAATCAAGAATTTCACTGCCCCATTCTAAGGGTAACCCTCGAAAAGTGGATCGCCAAAACCTTTAATTTATGTGGACTGCGGGGTTTTTTAAGAAAGTTGAACCAGCCAAAGCCCAGGGTTGCCCTCCGGCAGCGCCCCTGGGCTTTGACCCAGAAGCCTTGCCCAGCAAGGGATGCCGACGGACGAAAGGGGGCTAGGCTCCTGGACTACCGGCCCAATTCACCCAGTCCTGGGGTTTGAGGAAGACATCGTACAACCGGGTCTCGGGGCTATCGGGCTCGGGGGTATAGCCATACTCCCAGCGCACCAGGGGCGGCAGCGACATCAAAATCGACTCGGTGCGGCCGTTGGTTTGCAGGCCAAAGATGGTGCCCCGGTCGTACACCAGGTTGAACTCCACGTAGCGGCCCCGGCGATAGAGCTGAAACTGGCGCTGGCGATCGCCATACTCGGTGTCCTGGCGACCCTCGACGATGGGCACGTAGGCGGGCAAGAAGGCGTCGCCGCAGTCCCGAGAAAAGGCAAAGAGGTCATCCCAACTGCGCTGGTGCTGGGCACCCAGGGCCAGGCTGGTCTGGTCGGCGGTTTTGCCCAGGTCGGGGCCACGGTAGAGCATCCCCTGGCCGTCTTGGTAGTCAAAGAAGATGCCGCCCACGCCCCGGGTCTCGTCCCGGTGCTTCAGGTAAAAGTATTCGTCGCACCAGGGCTTAAACACCGAGTAGGCCTGGGGGTTGTGGCGATCGCAGGTGGCCTTCAGGGTGCGGTGAAAATGCACCACATCGTCGTCAAAGGGGTAGTAGGGGGTGAGATCGATGCCGCCGCCAAACCACCACACCGGCCCCGCCTCAAAGTAGCGATAGTTGAGGTGCACCGTGGGCACGTAGGGGTTGCGGGGGTGGAGCACCATGGAGGTGCCGGTGGCGTAGAACCGGTGGCCCGCCGCCTCGGGGCGCTGCACCAAGATCGACGGGGGCAGGTGATCGCCCCACACCTCAGAGAAATTCACGCCGCCCTGCTCAAACACCCGGCCCTGCTTGATGACGCGCGATCGCCCGCCGCCTCCCTCTGGGCGTTCCCAGCTATCTTCCTGGAACTGGGCACCGCCATCGAGGGTCTCAAGGCGTTGGCAAATGCTGTCTTGCAGCTGCTTTAGCATGGCGCTGACGCGATCGCGAGAATCTGCCGGTGGCGCGGTGGTAACGGGCTTAGAAACAGGGGTAGTGGTCATGGGCGTCGGGAAAACAATACGTTATATCGGCATCGGGTCGAATATGTCACACTGGGAATGATCCCAAGTTAGGAGCTTAGGGATCCATCAACCTACGCGTCTAAGGGTTTAGCCCAGCTGAGAGGGTGTTTGAAAAGGGCATTCCCTTGACTCTCGTTAGTTGGTTGACGGTGGGCGGTGCCCTAGCTTTTTCACGCTACCGTGAAACCACGCCCAACACCTAACTCATCCGCCAGGTTGAGAAAAATGTTTAGAAATGTAGTCTCTTCCCCTGGTTAACCCAGCGATTTCCTGAACTTACTGCCATGATTGCCTTGCCAACGCCTTTACTCCGCCGTTCCCCCCGGCCACTCACCGGGGAGGCCAGCCACGGAGGGCATGGCCATGTTTAGAGCC
The DNA here is from genome assembly GCA_027483425.1 of Cyanobacteriota bacterium. Taxonomy (GTDB): domain Bacteria; phylum Cyanobacteriota; class Cyanobacteriia; order Phormidesmidales; family Phormidesmidaceae; genus Nodosilinea. The sequence continues at coordinate 5,573 of JAIXUR010000389.1, forward strand.
TGGTCGGTTCCCCGTCCGTTTCTCACCCTCATGCACCTGATTCACCACTGGGTGCAGGTGCAGCAAAAGCTCGAAAAATCATACCTGATCGTCAGTAGCGCCTCCGTCGATACCCTGTGGCAGACCATCATGAACCTGGCCGATGTCTCCTGGCATCCGCTCCTCACCAGCACCAACGCGCCCCAGGGGCTGATGCCTAAGCCAGGGCTGATTTACCGGGCTTTCACCCGACTGTGCCCCATTCCGGTCAAGATTTTTGTCGAACGGGTGCTGCCCCACGAGCTGATCAGTGTGCGGGTGCTGCCGATTCCGGGGCTCGAAGAGCGGGTCACCTACCACCTAAAATCCACCGTGCGGGGTACTCAAATCTCCTATTCCGTCACCCTGCGGGGGTGGCTGTCGCCCCTAGCCTGGTCGCTGCTGCGGCCCTACGCCGCCAAGGTCGCCTCCGCTCTAGCCGAGGCGGCCGAGCACCCTGCCTCCCTGGCGGGGCCTAATTCGCGCTTCCAGGCGTGGTAATCGGGGGGCCCTATCCATGGGGGAGTCAGCCAGGATTGGCTATGAGCTACCCAACTGCGATCGGGTTGGGCTCAGAGGTGCAAAAACTTTTCTAGGGCGGTGACCATGGCCGGGGGCCAGCGACGCACGGTGCTCACCCAGTCGAGGTCTTTGTAGCGGCCATCGAGACCGACTACGGCGACCCAGTTGCTTTCGGCCTCACCCCTGAGCCCCTGCTCCCAAAGGGCGGCGGTGAGGGCGGCGCGGGCATCGACAAAGCTGGGGTAGCGGCGGGTAAGGTTGCGAAACTCGCGAATGGCGGCTTCGGCCTGGCCCAGCTGGTACTCAGCGAGGGCGGCATTGACCCGAGCAAAGGCAAACTGAGGGTCAAGATCCACAGCTTTTTGGTAGTCGGCCAGGGCGATTTCCCAATGACCTAGGCCGCCCTGGGCGTTGCCCCGGTTGTTATAGGCGGCGGCATCCTTGGGGTTGAGGGCGAGCACTTGGGTATAGTCTGCGATCGCATCCTCCCATCGCCCCAGTCCCTCTAGGGCCGCCCCTCGGTTGAGGTAGGGGTCGGGCTGGTCGGGGGCCAAGGCCACCGCCTGGTCATAGTCGGCCAGGGCGGCGGTTAATTTGTTTTGGCTTACCCGCACGTTGCCCCGGTTGCTCCACACGGCGGCTTCCTCAGGCAGGGCGTCGATGAGTTCGCTCCAGTAGATTTCGGCCTGGGCAAACTGGCCAGTTTGGGAGGCCGCAAAGGCCTTTTGGCGCAGGTCAGCGATATTCCCTAGGGCCTGGTCAGGCGGGCTAGACTGCGCCCTGGCGGGGCCGCTCCAGCCGGTGATGCAGACCAGGCAGAGGAGGGCGATCGCCAAGGCTTGACCCCAGCGCCCCCAGGGGGCCGGTCGAGCCACCTGGGGCCACCGAGGGTAGATTGAGCGGGCCATACGCCGCAGGTTTTGGGGCCAAAACTCCATAGGTTCCCTACCGTTAACTAACGGGCCGGGGCGATCGCCGCTTACCCCCGGTCGATCCTTGATTAGATCTGACACACCCTCACTACACCATAGGTCAAACCCCCTAACCAAAGGTCAGACAAACCCCAGGTCGTTGCTCCGCCCGGCGTGGGCCAGAGCCAGCTGATAATATTTCTGGGCATGCTCGAGCAGCTCCATGGCCTGCTGGTCAGACACCGTCCGCACCACCTGGCCCGGTACCCCCACCACCAGGGACTGGGGCGGCACGTCCTTCGTCACCACGGCCCCGGCCCCAATGATGCTGCCGGCCCCGACCCGCACTCGGTTGAGCACGATCGCCCCAATGCCAATCAGGCACCCTCGCTCGACGTAGGCGCTGTGAATGACGGCCCGGTGGCCCACGGTGACGTAGTCTTCGAGCACCGTGGGCTGGCCAGGATCGCCGTGGAGAATGGCCCCATCCTGCACATTGCTGTAGGCCCCGATCTGAATGGCCTCTACATCGCCGCGCAACACCGCGCCGTACCAGATATTGCAGCCCTCCTGGAGTAGCACCTGGCCCACAACCGTGGCGTTGGGGGCCACAAAGGCCGCCTGGGATAGGTCGGGTCGGGGCCAGAGAGAGTGAGGGGAATCGGCCATGGCCAGAGAATTCTCCAAAGAAGTTGCCAGAAATTTGCCAGAAACTGGCCAGAAAGTTGCTCAAAAGGGAGTAGATTCAGCCAAGGGGATGCCCCGGCTACGGAGAGAGCCGAGTGACCACAGGTATAATACGGCTAACACCCATAGCCCGGCTGGTTTGCCGCTCTGGTTTGCCGCCCTTATCATCGCCACTATTGATCATTGCCACTACTGAGGACACGTCTGGTTTCAGCCCAATGGTTAACTTTGCTTTGCAGTATCCCATCTATGGCCCAGAAATCCAGTGCCCCCACTGCCGCCAGACTATCCCGGCCCTGACCTTGACCGATACCTACCTGTGTACTCGCCACGGGGCCTTTGAGGCTAATCCTGACTCTAAGGAATTGGTGCATCTGCAATCGGGGCGGCACTGGCGTCAGTGGGAAGGGGAATGGTATCGCCAGCACACCCATCCCGACGGCATTCGTTTTGAGATCCACGAGGCCCTCGATCGGCTCTACACCCAGGGCTATCGAGCCACGCGGGTGATTATCGCCGAGCGCTATCAAGACCTGGTCAACGCCTACCTGGAGCGCAACTCGCCCTGGCGAGGACAGGTGGATACGTCGATGGCACCGAAGCTGTACGGCTTGCCGGTTGAGTTTAGCCCCGCCGCCGACCAAGACCCCCGCTGGGCGGTGATTAACTTCAGCCTCGAAAAAGAGCCCGGTGTGCCGGTGCGTTATCCCTATTTTCGCCTGTTTGAGTAGCCCGCCCGATGCTCCACCACGCATCCATTCGCACCCAGGACATTCACCGCGCGATCGCGTTTTACGAAGCCCTGGGGTTTACCGTCCACGAGCGCTTTACGGCGGGCATTACCCTAGCCTGCTGGATGGAGGGGCTGGGGGGCCGCATTGAGCTGATTCAGGTGCCAGAGCCCCGTCCGGCCGCCGATGCCTTTGCCGATGAAACCTACACGGGCTACTACCATTTGTCCTTTGATTTAACCGAGCTCACCGCCGGTCTGCCCACTTGGCTGGAGACGGTGCACCAGCGGTTGGCCGAGTCGTCGGCATCCCCGAGCCCCTCAAGCCCCCTGGGCCCTTTAAAGGTGTTGCTGGAGCCCCAGCAGCAGATCATTGGCGATCGCGTTTACGAAGTGGCCTTTATTGCCGATGCCGACGGGCTACCCCTGGAGTTTATTCGAGTGCTGGGCCATGTCCAACCCTGAGAAAATTGCCGCCTTTGCCGACAACTGGGCCTATCTCAAAACCGAACTGGCCTGGCTCGATCGCCTGCTGATGGTGGCCGTCGCCCGCCAAAAGCGCGATCTGCAAGAGCTAGACGACTTTGCCCTCTCCAGCGAAGACCGGGTCACCAGCCACTGGTGGAAGGGGATCATTAGCCTCACCGGCCAGCCCGGCTACGACCAGGCTCAGCCCCCCAAATCCCCGCGCAGCAGCGGTGGCAGCTATGCCCAGCAGTTGGAGGCGCGCATTGTGGTCAGCCAGCGGCAGGGGGTCGTGCTGGCGCTGCCCCAGCTGCGCGATCGCCTCCAGCTCACCCTATTTGAAAAAAACGTGCTGCTGCTAGCCCTGGCCCCCGAGGTCAACCAGCGGTTTGGGCGGCTCTACAGCTACCTGCACTACCAGCACGACGAGTCTGACTGGGATCTGCCCACCGTAGACCTCTGCCTGCGACTCCTGTGCCGCAATGATCAGGAGTGGCGGCGATCGCGTCCGCTGATTACCCCCAACAGCCGCCTGTCTAGCCTGGGTCTGCTGGAGTGGATCAACCCCGAAGACACTACCCTGCTGAGCCGCCACCTGCGCCTCACCGAAGACCTCACCACCTACCTGCTTTCCGAAGCCCCCGATCCCGATACCCTAGAGTCTTGGGCGATCGCCCCCGCCGAGGGAGCCGGAGAATCCTCCGAAATTCCCGCTGAGCGGTGGGAAAACCTGGTGCTGCCCCAGCCCCAACTCACCCAGCTGCAAACCGCCGCCGCCGCTGCCCGAGCCACGGATGGCGCGATGGTGCTGCTAACTGGCCCCAGCGGTACCGGCAAAACCCTGGCCGCCAAGGTGCTAGCGGCGGATCTAGAATTGCTGTTGGTGATCGTCGATTTAGCCACCATTGCGCCCGACGCCGACGGTGCCATTCCCGAACTCGAAGACCTGGCTAACCTGCCCCCCTGCGTCCTGCTGCTTAAAAATTCCCCCAACTGGTTTGGCCGCAATCCGACCTTGGCGGCGGCCCTGGTGCAGTCCTGGGCGATTCAACGCCGCCACCAGCCGGGGCTGACCCTGCTCAGTAGTCCCTACCTGCAAAGCATCAAACCCTCCTGGCGGCGATCGCTGGCCGGGGTGATCGAGTTTCCTCGGCCCGATGCTGAGGCCCGCGAAGTGCTGTGGAAACGGGCTATGCCCCCAGGGGTCAAGAAAGAACGCACCCTTCGCTGGCCCCAGGTGGCCCAGCAGCTTCCCCTCACCGGGGGCGAAATTGCTACTCTGGCCCAAACTGCGATCGCCTTGGCCCAACAAACCGATCCCCCGATGCTGACGGTCGATTGTTTACACCAAGCCCTGGCCTTGCACCATCCAGGCATGACGTTGCCTAAGGCAAAGGCGGCGCGGCCAAAGCGATCTAAACCCAAAGGCACCTAACCGCGAACAACCCGATCTACCGTTAGTCGTCCATCCTCTAGAGACACGATCAGCCTGGGGAGATTTCTGGTCAAAAAAATCCCCCCAGGTAGGGGCGCAGGGCCTGCGCCCTTGGGAGGCAGCAAAATCTTGGGTATTTTCGTTGCCAGACTTGTCCTTAGTCTCCGATTGCCTCGGGGTCAAGCCCCATAGCCCGCAGGCGATCGGCTAATCGAGCGGCTTTGGCTTCGGCCTCGTCAGCCCGCTGGCGCTCACTCTCAGCCCGCTGGCGCTCACTCTCAGCCCGCTGGCGCTCACTCTCAGCCAGTTCTGCCCCAGTGGGTAAAACGTCGCCCGCTAAGTTGCACCAGCGCAGCCAGGAGTCTTGCTTACCTTCAAATTCCCCTGGCCATAGCATCAACCCCAACCCGACCGACTCCAGGTATCGGCTTGCCAGGGGTTGGTAGACGCCTGCCCGCAGCTCAAACAGGCGCAGTAACTCATCCCCGAGCTGGCGCAGGGGGTCAAACACAATGTAATAACTCACCCGAAAGGTGGCATAGGTCTCTAGCTTGCGGCCTAGTTCGTTGCCTTCGCGGTTAGAGACAATTTCAATCGCTACGTCTGGGGGTTTGCCAAATTCCCACATGAAATAGGTGCGATTTTTCTTCTCGCTCCAGTCTTGGGGAACTTCCACATCAAGACTGAGAAACATATCGGGCACAATGGGCGGCAGCCGTACGCTGTAGAACACCCCCACATTGGCCGCGGCCAAGAAGGTGCGATTTTCCCACAGACCGGCATTGCTGTAGAGTGGCTCGATCAGCAAGCGCTGCTGTTTCTCAGACAGCAAATTATCCACGGGTGTCTCATCCTCAATGGCCACCTGGCTCAGGTCGGGTGTCAGGCCAGTATCGATGGGTAGAAGTTGTGTCATGGTGCATGCAGCCTTGCCGTTAGCCCAATCTTAAATGAAGACCTTAGGCTTTGGGTGCAATGCTCAGGTTGCGAAGCTGACGTTACACATCAAGGTAAGGATAGCAGGTCAAATGCTACGCTATAGGCTGGTTTAGCCGAGTGCCAAATCAGTCTTTAATAGCTATTGCTTCCCCATGCTTCAACCCTCGCTGCTGCGCGCCCTGGTCTGGGCAGATTATCGCCTCGCCGTTTTGTTTCTAGTGTTTTTGCCGCTGGCGCTACTGATTTGGGCCTTCGTGCAGAAAAACGAAGCCATTCAGCGTCTGTTGCTGATCTACTGGAAGGTGGCCAGCCTGCTGATGATCACCGTTTATCTGATGATTGGCGGGTTCAACATCAGCTTTTTGACCGGACTGATGGCGCGGGTGTTGATTCCTCTTTCCCTGTGGTTCTGGGTTGACATCAACGAAGAAATTCGCGAGCAGCCCAATTCACTCTTGAAGCTCATCTTCGGTGCCTGGCGTTGGGCGGTTACCCTCTACAACATTATTGGTGGGGCGATTTTGCTCGGCTTTGCCCCCTGCGCCTTTTCTAGTGCCCGCTTTGGGGCGGCCGACTGCCAGACCTGGCTCGAGCCCCCCCTGCTCTACAGAGAGTACTTCCACAGCGGCTATACCCCTGGATTCTTGGGTTTCTTTGGTATTTTGGGCCTGGTAATCTACATGTTGTCCCTCGCCTGGTTTGTGTTTGTGCGCCTAGGTAAGCAAGGACGCCAGGCGATCAATTAGAAGATTTCTGGGAAAGAAGATACCTCCGGCCCGGCCACAGAGCCCTGCGCCCTGGCCAGGCATCAAAATTTTCCGGTAGTTTTGTTGCCGGAATTGTCCTTAGATAATGGCCTATGACGCCTGGTTTTCGGTTAGAGCAATACACCCTCAAGCGGCCCCAGGAAGTCCTAGTGGTGAGCGTGGTTCTCGACGGGGAACCCGACGAGGTGCTGATCTTTCGCGGCTTCTCTAGCTCGCTGATGCGCCCCACCGCCGCCGACCCCGAGGTGCCGATCATTCCTGAAGCAGCAGAGCTCCAGGCCATTGATGTCCTGGTGGCCCCCTACCGTCCCGATCAGCCCCAGCACCTGCACCAGGGGCTCGCCTGGGCAGAAATGCTGCCGCTGTTGGAGAGTGCCGGAGTCTAATACTGAATCCTGTCTGTATATCCCATACCCCTGATTTCTAGGGTTCTTGCACTGCAATGACCCTAGCGGGTATCGGTACTGATGGCCAGGCTGACGATCTGCCAAGGGCGCAGAGCGACGGTCCCCGAGGCCAAACCATCACCGGGCTGAGGCTGCTCTAGTACATCGGTCAGCCCGGTGATGGTGACGGGCAAGGTACCGCCAACGGTCAAGGAGGCGCTGGCCCCGGTGCTCTCATAGCCGCGCAGAATGTACTGGTTTTCGCCGTCTTCAGCCTGCTTAAAGGCTGACATCACCAGCGTGGTTTCCCCCAGATCGAGAAAGCTGGCGGCGGCTGGCTCCGACTCCGAAGACGACGGTGACCCAACGCTAGGGCTGACTGGGCAGGCCTGAATGGGTAGGTTGAAATTGCGGGCCGCCTGGACGGTGTGGGCCTGCTGCCAGCCCTGGGCATGGGGGTAGATGGCATAGCTGAATGTCTGGAGGCCGCGATCGCTGCCCGGATCAGGCCACAGGGGCGCTTTTAGGAGCGTCAACCGCAGCTGGTTGGGGGTGGCATCAAAGCCGTGTTTGTAGTCGGTGAGAATACTCACCCCCCGTTCTCCATCGCTAAGGTCGGCCCAGCGCAGGGCAGGCACCTCCCACTTGGCCTGGTCCTGGGGGGTGACTGGGGTGGTGGCGCGGGCGATCGCCCCAAAGGGAATCTCATAGGTGGCCTGGGGGGCCGACACCGTCAGCGGAAAGGCGACCTTAAGCACCACCTGGGTTTCATGCCAATCGACCTGGGTCTGAACGGTCAGCACCGTTGCCCCCACATCCAGACGGTAGTCTTGCACGAGGGTGGACTGGTTGAGGGTGTGGACGACGCGCAGGGTTTGCCGCACCGGGCCGGACTCGATCCACCCTATGCTGTGGAGCTGAATATTGTCTAAGGGATGGTCTTGGTAGTCGGGGGCGATGTTCCAGGCATCCCAGTACTGGCCCTGGTCTTGAAAGGCTTGGAGCTGGTTGCCGCCGCCGTCGAAGGTTTCGGTGGCGGTGGGTTTGTGGAGCAGGCTGGCAATGTGACCGGTGGTGGGGTCAAGGGTGGCGCGGAGAGATTCATTTTCGAGCACCCAGTCCCCAGGAGGCGCGCTGGGCGGTGGGGCCGGGGCAGGTACCAACCAGATCAGTCGGTACCCCACCGAGGGGATGTCAGGAACGTAGACCAGCAGCGAGACGGGGGTCGTCGTAGGCTCCGGCGAAGCCACGACTTGGGTCAGTAAGGGTTGGCCATGGGCATCCTGGGCTTGCCAGGGGCCTGAGGCTAGATCCGGGGACAGCACCAGGCCAGACTGGCCCGGTGGGGCGATCGTCACCACCTCGCTCCGGGCCCAGTTCAGCGGGTTAAACAGTACCACGGGAATCGCAGCCGGGTGGGGTAGGGCAGGCCTTGGACAGCGCCGGGCC
>JAIXUR010000351.1 GCA_027483425.1 Cyanobacteriota bacterium
CAAACTCAGCCTCAAAGCCTGGAACTGCACCAGGTCGTGCTCCGTCATCAGCCCCACCGCCCGCTCAAAAGGGGCATCGGAGCTGCCCCCAGGTACCACAATCACCACCGAGCTCACCCGGCGATCGGCCATCAGCCGGGCAATTTCTAGCACAGAACAATCTGGCCCGGCGGTGAGCACCTGGGCGGACATCACCTCCTGCGCCAGCCGCAGCCGCAGCCAATCCACGGGCCGGGTCAATTGCCGCAGGCTTTCGTGGGTAACTAGGCCCACCAGGCGTTCCTGCTCATCCACAATTGGCAGGTGGCGAATGTGGTGCTGTTGCAGCAGCTCAATGGTGCTAAACAGGTCGGCAAGGTCAGATTGACGGCGGGTGATCACCGGTTGGGCCATCGCCTCCGCCACCAAAAGCTGATCGAGGGGCTGCTGCTGGGCACTGAGGCGCACCACATCTCGCTCGGTCAAGATGCCCACTACTCGGTCGTTGTCTACCACCACCACACAGCTAGAGCGAGTCTCTGGGTGTAGGCTGTCCTCGGAGGTGTGGTCGCGGTCAATCGGGCAAAGGGTGCGAACGCCGCTCATCAGGGCGATCGCGCCCATCACCAAGCTATCTGGCCCAATGGTCAAGGGATCGCGAATAATTGCAGCCGTAAGATCAGCGGGCCTGGGGGTAGCCATGGGTCTAGCCCACCTCAGCTATACAACATACCAGTATCATCCATTTGTCCGGTCTCCTCAATTGACCAAGTCATCTATTTAGAGTGCCCGCCCCATCCCCCGATATCCCCAGGCAAACGCCCCTGGACAAAAAGCTTAGCCAAAACCCTGAGTCGCAGTTAGACATTTCAATCAGCCTGGATCCACAGCTCTAGCATTCGAAGATACGTGTAATTCAGCATTTTGCCTGAGATTTTTGCTGCCGATCGGGAGGGTATTTGGGAAAAGTTCAGGCAACTGACCGAAGAAAACCATCACAACCGGGGCAGACTCTATGTAAAACTTTGTTAATTTGCGACAGGCTGACTGACGGCCCTGAGCACTCTCAAGAGGTGGACTGCAACCAAAGAAAAACCATGATCTTAACAGTTCTACAAAGGTGGTAAATATTACTTTATGATCACAGCAGGCAACTAAGCAAGATGGCGATCGCTGTCGTTGCCAGGCAAGCCTAAGCTATGATTACCAGACTCTTGCCGAGATTCCAATGGGCTGACAGCCAATCGAATCTAAGCGTAGCTTGCTCAGCTTCTTCTTGAGTCGTTTTGTAAAGATAAGTAGGCGGCCCTACATAAACATTGCTCTGTCATAGCGTTCGCGGATTGGTTTCAACGCAGGAGCGAAGCGGAGCGAAATGTGGCGAAATGTATACCTGCAGCGGTTTCTCTAGAGGTGACATTTCGGTCGTTGGCGGAGTCTGTCATTCCTCCCCATGGTCAGTATGACATCGCCTAATTAGGTTTTTTTACCTATGGCGATTTTATTTTCTTTTTGAGAAGACTAAGTTCCATTCCCCATCTTTACAGCCTAGGCTAAAACGGTTAATAATGAAATTTCACCGACGCTTATTGCTCTTTTCTTTTTTCTCCTGTGCTCTGGCAATTCTTGGCAGTTGCATGCCAGCGACTGTCCCGACTCTGCGAGTGGGGGCGAATGTTTGGCCCGGTTATGAACCTCTCTTTTTAGCGAGGGATCTGGGTTATTACGACAATCATCCCGTACAACTGGTGGATTATCCTTCGGCGACAGAAGTGAGTCGAGCCTTACGCAACGGCGAGTTAGAAGTGGCCGCCTTAACCTTAGACGAGGCTCTTTATCTGAGCGAAACCAATCCCGACATCCGGATAGTGCTGATTACCGATGTGTCTGCCGGAGGGGATGCCATTATTGCCAAGCCAGAGATAGAAACGCTGGCAGATTTAAAAGGACGACGAGTTGGAGTAGAATCCACTGCATTGGGCGCGTATGTTATTACCCGAGCTCTTGACCAGGTGGGGTTGTCTCCCCAAGATATTGAAATTGTTTCCCTAGGGATATCTGAACATGAGTACAGCTTCAAGCAGGGACTGGTAGATGCAGTGGTAACCTTTGACCCTGCTCGGTCTAATCTACTGGCTATGGGAGCCAATTTGGTATTTGACAGCACCCAGATTCCAGGGGAAATTGTGGATGTGCTGGTTGTTCCGAAAACCGTCCTGGACAGTCAGAGAAAAACCCTAGACGGGTTAGTGCAAGGTTGGTTCCAGGCCCTTGACTATTTGGCCAAAGAGCCCGAGGATGCGGCAAAACGTGTGGCCCCTCGGCCAGGAGTGGAGCCTGAGCAATTTTTAGCCTCGTTGGAATTACTACATATTCCAGACCTGACAGAAAATCAGGAATTGTTAAGTAAAGCGGATCCAAAGCTTCTTCAGGTAGCAAGGCAATTATCTGAGCTCATGCTTGAAAAGGATTTATTAAGACAAGCCGTTGAAACAGAGGCGCTTTTAGATGATCGTTTAGTCAAAGGCCTGCCATAGTTCTCGATTTAAGATCTCTTGCTAACCTGGAAACCTAATACAGTCTTCATGAAACGTTTCCCGTTCCCTCTACAGTATTCGATTCCAGCGGTGCTGCTTTTACTCAGTAGCATCTCTGGTTTCTACGCCTTTCAGCGGGAAATATCAGCAGCAGACCGACGGGTAGAAGAGCAAACGATTCAAAGAGCAAAATTTAAAGGCAGTAAAACTTCCGCACTATTGGATTTTATTTATCGCACGCAGGAGGATAATAGTTCTAATTTAGAAGAGGTCAATCTCGTCGTCAGTCAGCTAGGAGGAGATCCAAATTTGAAGCTGGCCGTACTGCTAAATGAGGAGAATCAGGTCACTTTTTCAACTCATTATAACTTGCGTGGCCAGCCTGTAGAAAAAATACCGTTAGGCGACATAGCAAGCATTACTGCTATGTTGACTCAAGCAAGGCAAACTCTGGCGGGACAAGTCACGGTCAAGCAAGACCGGCAGAGTTTACTGGCCTTTTACCCGGTAAGACTGCAGCCCAAATCAGGAGAGCTGCGCTCATCGCAGTTTGGCGTTTTGGTGCTGGAGTACGATATGGCTGCACAAAAACAGCAGACGCGCCAGGATGGTCTACTACGCTGGTTACAGGCCAGTGGGGTGTTAGTGCTGCTGTATGCGTTTGCATGGCTCTTCTTTGAGAGAACCGTGACTCGCCGAGCAGCTCACCTGGTTTCGGTGAGCAACAGTCTGGCCGAGGGAAATCTGGGGAAACGAGCACAGCTGCGGGGCTCAGATGAACTTGCACAGATTGCTGCTGCGTTCAATCGCATGGCCAGTCAGCTGCAACTCGAAACTCAGGAGCTACGCCAGGCCAAACATGAGCGAGAACACGCTGAAGAAGCATTGCGGCAAATCATTGCAGGCACTGCCGCTTTTACAGGTCAGGACTTTTTCCCTAAATTAGTCAGCCACATCGCCGAAGCCCTGGCGGTTCGCTATGTTTCCGTTGCTCAGGCAACTCCTCAAGGCTTCCACATGCTCGCGCTTTACGCCGATGGCACCTTGCAGTCCACAACGCAGTTTGTGGATTACAGCATCGTTCCCTGCTGCATGGAGTCTGGGCAAACCAGGCAATGTTGTCTGCCTGAGGCACTGCGGTTACTTTACCCAGAGAATGCTGGTTTGGATAAAATAACCGTTGAGAGCTGTTTCGGGGTTGGGCTACAAACCACTGGCGGCAAAACCATTGGCAGTTTGTGCATTCTTCACGATCGCCCCTTACCCGATTTGGAATGGGCTAAAACTCTCTTAAATATTTTTGCGGTTCGCGCTGGCGCTGAACTCGAACGCTATCAAACCTCCCTAGAACTCGAACAATTAAATAACCAGCTCGAACAGCGGGTACAAGAGCGTACTGAGCAACTCCGGGAAAGAGAGCTGCAGCTTGAGGATTTGTTTGATAATGCACACGATCTCATTCAGAGCGTGTGCCTCAGTGATGGCCACTTTGAGTATGTCAATCGAGCCTGGCTTAAAACCCTCGGCTATAGCAGAGACGAAGTAGAAGGCTTAACTATTTTCGATATTTTGCATCCGTCTCACCATGAATATTATAAGAGTTTAATGGCAAGGGTTTTGGATGGCGAGACCTCTAGGCCTGAACGCATTGAACAAACTTTTCTTACTAAAGATCGACAAGAAATCCTGGTGGAAGGTAGCCTTAATTGTCGCTTTGTCAACAATCTTCCGGTTGCTACTCGGGCTATTTTTCGAGACATTACTGAACGCAAGCAAGCTGAAATACGACTTAAACAAAGTGAGCTGCGCTATGCCAGTCTAGCCGCCATTGCCCCAGTGGGTATTTTTCGGACTGATGCCCAGGGCAATTGTCTTTATGTCAATGAGCAGTGGTGTAAATTTGCCGGCTTGTCACCGGCTGAAGCTATGGGTCAGGGATGGGTGCGGGCGCTTTACCCCGAGGATCAAGCAGCCGTATGTGCTGGGTGGTATGTATCTGCCCAGGAAAACCGTCCCTTCAGTTTGGAATATCGCTTTCAGGCGACCAGTGGCAAAATTACCTGGCTCTATGGACAGTCTGGAGCTGAAAAGGATGCCGAAGGCAATATTACTAGCTATATCGGCACCGTTACAGATATTACCGATCGAAAACAGGCCGAACAGCAACTTCGCGATAGTGAACTACGCTACGCCAGTCTGGCAGCAATCGCTCCTGTAGGTATCTTTCGCAGTGATATTCAGGGCAACTGTCTTTACGTCAATGAGCAGTGGTGTCAGTTTGCCGGCTTGAGGCCTGAACAGGCCCTTGGCATGGGTTGGTCCCAGGCCATCCACCCAGACGATCGCCAACAGGTTGAGACTAAATGGAATGATGCTATCCGGGAAAACTACTCTTTCAAAATGGAATACCGCTTTCAACGTCCAGATGGAAAGATCACCTGGCTGTATGCCCAGGCGAGTGTAGAGCGAGATGCCAAAGATTTAGTCACAGGCTACGTTAGTACCCTGACAAACATTACAGAGTTGAAAGCTGCCGAATTTCAACTGCAAGCTGCCAATCAAGAATTGCTGCGAGCGACTCGCCTAAAAGATGAATTTTTGGCCACCATGAGTCACGAATTACGCACCCCTCTCAATGCCATTTTAGGTATGACTGAAGGCCTACAGGAACAAGTTTTTGGTGCCATTACTAAAAAACAAGATAAAGCCCTGAGCACAATTGCCCATAGCGGCTTCCATTTACTGGAATTAATTACTGATATTCTTGATCTGGCAAAAATTGAATCTGGTCAAATTGAGCTGGATTTTCAACTAAAATCGATACTACCCTTATGTCAGTCAAGTATTGTTTTTATTAAGCAGCAGGCCTACAAAAAGCGAATCAATGTTGAGTCTCGGCTGTCTGATAATTTACCCAATCTCATGATCGATGAGCGACGAATTCGTCAGGTTTTGATCAATTTACTCAGCAACGCCGTCAAGTTTACGCCGGAGGGTGGTCAAATTACTCTTAAGGTAGAGTATTTTTCACAACCCATGGACGTTGACGCTAAGCATAGTAGTCTGAACATTGATGTCACTCAACTGCCATTAAAAGACTTAACCTCACACAGCACGGTGAGGTTTTCAATACAAGATACTGGAATTGGCATTGCCCCTGAGCATATCGAACGACTTTTCGAACCTTTTGTCCAGGTCGATGGTGCGCTCAACCGCCATTACTCGGGTACAGGTTTAGGTTTAGCGCTGGTCAAAGACATTGTTGAACTGCATGGCGGCACCGTTGGGCTCACTAGTGAAGTAGGGGTTGGTAGCTGTTTTACCTTTGACTTGCCCTGTGAAAAGTATGACGGCAGAACTACTGCATCTCTAATTCACAAGGATATGCCAGGGGCTGAACACGATCAGCCACTCGTTCAGAAGCACAACTCTCCGCTCATTTTACTAGCTGAAGATAACGAAGCCAACATTCTTACAATATCTAGCTACCTGACTGCGAAAGGTTATAAGGTTTGCCTGGCAAAAAATGGGCGAGAAGCCGTTGATCAAGTTCAATCTGAACATCCTGATCTGATTTTAATGGATATACAAATGCCAGAGATGGATGGCTTAGAAGCAATTCAAAAAATTCGGCAGATTTCCGAGGTCGCAAGCATCCCGATTATTGCCC
>JAIXUR010000244.1 GCA_027483425.1 Cyanobacteriota bacterium
CCACGGAGGGTTCGACCAAATTTTCTACAAACTGCCCCCAACGGGTGGTGAGCCCCGCTACCTCTCGGCTGGTATTGGCAGCAATGCGTTTGAGCTCTTGCGTTTGACGATCCGCTTCAGCGGCCCGCAACTCTGCGACGGCGTTGAGTTCGGCCAAGCGGCGATCCGCTTCGGCTGCCCGAAGCTCTGCGGCGGCGTTGAGTTCAGCCAAGCGGCGATCGGCTTCAGCCGCCCGGTGATCGGCCTCGACTGCCCGGCGATCGGCTTCGGCAAAGCGGCGATCGGCTTCGGCCTGGGAAGTTTGGAACAGAGCGTAGATGTCTGCGAGAGTGACGGGGTCTGCCATGGTCGGCCTGCTGTCATTGGGTGCTTATTGTCATTATGGCGCGACAGCCCACATCAATACTCACGGGTTCCTCCTGGGGGGAAGCGGCGGCTTCAATGATGGTCAAGGGCTTCAGAAGCCGAAAACTGTTCTATAGCCATTGGGCGATCGCCCCTTGCTTTACGTCGTAGACCATCAATCTCAACCGATAGCGCTTAGCAGTTTTAACAACGTTGTGAAATCGATCCTTGCCCACGAGAAATTCAATCCTAAAAGTGATTTTGGAGACGACTAACCCAACGACCCAGCCTCAAAGAGCTGGGCCACCGTGAGGGTCAGCCCCGGAAACTGGGGAGTCATGATCACCTGATTCCCTGCAAACGTGCCCACGGGGGTAAACCCCTGGCCATGCTGCGCCAGCACCAACACCGTTTTGTCCTGGGGATTAATAATCCAGTATTCGGGAATGCCCAGATCCTCGTACTGGGCGCGCTTGGCCACATAGTCGCGCTCCCACTGCAACTCCCCAGGGCTCACCACCTCCACCACCAGGGCCGGGGGCGGCATCGTCAAGCGAATCGTATTGCGCTGAGCCAGCAACTGCACATGCTCCGGCTGAATCACCGTCAGGTCGGGGTAGCGATTCTTCGGTTCGCCCCGTACCTCCAGCTCAAGGCCATGCCCTCGCACTCGGTCTATACCCACCACCAGCGCCAAGATGAGAAGCAGGCGATTGGCAATTTGCACGTTTTGCCCTGACTCTGGCGGCACCTCGATCAGCTCTCCATTAAATAGCTCATAGAAATTCTCTGCGCCGTCATCGTAGGCCAGATAGTCGTCAAAGCTATAAAACCTAGGCCGAGTCTGCACCATAAAATCAGGAGAGAGAGGCTGGATGAATTGCCCCCAGTCTAACCCACCCACCCAGCGCCATAGGGTAGAATCTACGCCAGCCTGTGACAGACTATCATTAAGAAAGTTGATATAAGTACGGCAGCAGAAGCGATGCCCTCCCGGTGCTAACCTTCATTGAGCGCGCAGACAGACAGATAAGGAGACACCAGAGCGAATGGGAAAAGTAGTTGGCATCGACCTGGGCACGACCAACTCAGTGGTCTCTGTCATGGAGGGTGGCAAGCCCGTGGTAATTGCCAATGCCGAGGGGATGCGCACGACCCCCTCGGTGGTGGCCTTTAGCAAAGAGGGCGAGCGTCTGGTGGGCCAGATGGCCCGGCGCCAGGCGGTGCTCAACCCCCAAAACACCTTTTATGGGGTGAAGCGCTATATGGGGCGTCGCTACACCGAACTCGACCCCTCCTCTAAGCGGGTGCCCTACACCATTCGCCGCGACGACGCGGGCAACGTCAAAGTGCGCTGCCCCCGGCTCGAAAAAGACTTTGCCCCCGAAGAAATTTCGGCCATTGTGCTGCGCAAGCTGGCCGATGAGGCAGGCCGCTACCTGGGCCAGCCGGTCACCGGAGCGGTGATTACCGTGCCCGCCTACTTTAACGATGCCCAGCGCCAGGCCACCCGCAACGCCGGACGCATTGCCGGGCTCGAGGTCAAGCGTATTCTCAACGAGCCGACAGCGGCGGCCCTGGCCTACGGCCTGGATCAGGCCCAAAACCAGACCATTCTGGTGTTTGACCTAGGGGGCGGCACCTTTGACGTGTCGATTCTCGATGTGGGCGATGGGGTGTTTGAGGTGCGCTCTACCTCCGGCGACACCCAGCTGGGGGGCACCAATTTCGACACCAAAATTGTCGACTGGCTGGCCGATCAGTTCCTAGAGACCGAGGGCATTGACCTGCGCAAAGACCGCCAGGCCCTCCAGCGGCTAACCGAAGCAGCGGAAAAGGCCAAGATTGAACTGTCGGGCGTGGCCAGCACCGAGATCAGTCTGCCCTTTATTACCGCCACCCCCGATGGCCCCAAGCACATTGAAACCCGCCTCAGCCGATCGCAGTTTGATGGCCTCTGTGGCGACCTGGTGAGCGGCCTGCGGGCACCCCTCAAGCAGGCCCTGAGCGATGCGGGCCTCACCCCCAACGACATTGACGAAGTGGTGTTGGTGGGGGGCGGCAGCCGCATGCCCATGGTGCAAGATTTGGTGCGATCGCTGATCGGCCTAGAGCCCAGCCAAGCCGTCAACCCCGACGAGGCGGTGGCGGTGGGTGCCGCCGTGCAGGCGGGCATCATCACCCAGGAGGTGCAAGACATCATGCTGCTCGATGTCTCCTCCCTGTCCTTGGGCCTAGAGACCATCGGCGGCGTGATGAAGAAGGTGATTCCCCGCAACACCACCATTCCAGTGCGGCGATCGGATATTTTTTCCACCTCCGAGAACAACCAGACCTCCGTGGAGGTGCATGTGCTCCAGGGAGAGCGGGAAATGGCCGCCAACAATAAATCCCTGGGCCGGTTTAAGCTGATGGGCATTCCCCCGGCCCCCCGTGGGGTGCCCCAGGTGCTGGTGTCCTTTGATATCGACGCCAACGGCATTCTCCAGGTGTCGGCGATGGATAAAACCACCGGGCGGGAGCAAAGCCTGATGGTGCAGGGTGCCTCTAACATCGAAGAGGGCGAAGTACAGCGCATGATCCGTGAGGCGGAGGAATTCGCTGAAACCGATCGCCTCCAGCGAGAGCGGGTTGAGAAGCGCAACCGGGCCGAGGCCCTCACCTTCCAGGCCGAGCGCCTGCTGCGGGAGGTGGCCCTCGACTTTGGTATGCAGTTTGCCCGCGATCGCCGTCGCCGCATTGAAGGGCTCGTGCAAGAACTGCGCGACTGTCTAGAGAAAAGCGACGAGCGGGGCATCGACATCGCCCAGGCCGAGCTGCAAGACGAGCTCTACGACCTCAATCGCGAGGCCTACCTCTATGAAGCTGACGATGCCCCCGAAGGCGGCATTCTCGGTCAGATCGGCAACACCCTGAAAAAGACCTTCTCCTTCGACGACGACCTAGAGGCGCGGCCCAACTACGGCTACCAGGGGTCATCCTCCTGGGGCAACTGGGACGACGACTGGGACTACGATAATCGCGGCGGCGGCGGACAGCCGCGCTATGGCAGCCCAGCCTACGACAACCGGGCCTACGGCACGACCGGCTACAGTGGCCAAGGCTACGGCAACCAAGGTTACGGTAACCAGAGCTATGGCAACCAGGGCTACGGCAACCAGGGTTATGGCAACCAGGGTTATGGCAACCAGGGCGGTGCCAATTACGGTGACCAGGGCAACCGCAATCAAGACTATGATCGCCCCAGCTACAGTGGCAGCAGTGCCGACTCCGGCCCAGATCCGCGTTCTGGGTCAGCCGATCGCTCCGCCAATCCGAGCAATGGCAGCCAAGGCTACGACCGTCCCCAGGGGCAAAGTCGGCCCCAGCCCCCGGCCCCAGACTATCCCCGTCAAGACTATGGCCCCCCTAGCGAAGGTCAACGGCCATCTTCTGAAGGGCCGCGTGGTGGCTCCAACCAACCCGACTATGGTCGCCAAGACTATGGTCGCCAAGACTATGGTCAAGCCGGTTATGGCCCAGCAGACCCTAGGCCCTCAGCCTATGGCCCAGCCGAACCTAGGCCCTCAGACGGTGCTGGCCGAGGGCGGCCCAACGTGGGGGATCCTAGCGCTGGCGGCCCTAGCTACGGTAGCGACAGCTATGGCGACCAACGCCAGGGCAACCCTGGGCCAGCTCGGGACTATGACGATGCCGGCTATGACGATGCCGGCTATGACGACCCGTGGGGTCAGCCCGCCCCTGGGAATCGCCCCCCTCAAAATGGCGCACCGGAGAATCGCCCCCGCCCAGACGCTCGGCCAGACCGTGGCCCTGACGCTGATCGGCAGGCCCCCCCTCGAACAGACAGTCGCTCCGCCAGTGACCCGCGACCGACCCCTCGCTACGACGACAACTGGAGCGATCGCGACGAATGGCTCTAGCCGTTACTCTAGCCGCCCCTCACCCCACCCACCCCTGGGATAACGCCCCAGGGCTACCACTTACCTACTCACCTACTGCTCGATGGAGAACTTTCGGAACTACTACGACATTCTGGGGGTTCCCAGAGCGGCGACCTTTAGCGACATCAAGCAAGCCTACCGAAAGCTAGCCCGGCAATACCACCCCGATCTCAACCCCGGCGATCAGGCCGCCGAGGATCGGTTTAAGATGGTCAGCGAAGCCTATACCGTGCTCTCCGACGACGAGAAACGCACCCAGTACGAAAAATTTAGCGAATACTGGCAGCAGGAGGGCTTCAAAGAGACTAAAAAGCCTGGCGTTGGCGAGATCTTTAGCGGCCGCATCTCCCTCGAAGACTTTGGCTTTGGCGAATTTCCCGACTTCAATCTCTTTGTCGATCAGCTGATCAACCGCCGCCCCAGCGCCCGCCGCACGGCCAGCGAGGCCTCGGTTGCCACCGACGTTAGCTCCTCCCCCGGCGCGACCGCCACTCAGGCCCGTCGCGATGCCGAAGCTGACCTGACCATTCCCCTCGAAAAAGCCTTTCGCGGCGGGCGTGAGCGCATTCGCTTAGAAGATGGGCGATCGCTCGAAGTCAACATGCCCGCTGGCATGGTCACAGGCCAGCGCATTCGCCTGCGGGGCCAGGGCGTGGGCGGCGGCAACCTCTACCTGCGTATCCAGGTCGACCCGCACCCGTTCTATACCCTCCAGGGCAATGACCTGTACTGTCGGGTGCCCATCACTCCCAGCGAGGCCGCCCTGGGCAGCACCATAGATATTCCCAGCCTCGATGGCCCCCTGCGCACCACCTTGCCCCAGGGGGCGCAGACGGGGCAGATTATTCAGCTGGCGGGGCGGGGCTACCCCATTGGCCGCGAGGGCCGGGGCGACCAGATCGTGGAGCTAGCGGTGGTAGTGCCCACAGGGCTGAGCGATCGCGAAAAAGCCCTCTACGAAGAACTGCGCCAAACCGAACGCTTTCGCCCCCGCTCTGAACTACTCTGAGGTGCTTAGGCCTGAAGCACCGATTGAATATCTGCCATGATCCAGGGCGAAGGCGGCGGGCTCTGGTAGTCGATGAAATAGTCGTAGCCCAATTGCTCGTAAAGATCCTCTAGAAGGGCTTGGGTATCGACTAAAACCTCTCCATCCTCAGCCCGTAGCGGCAGGGGAAAGGGTGGAATGGGGTCAGCCAGGTTAAACGGGTAGAGGTCAGCCATAGGACGACTCTGCGATCGGCTGACCAGGATCCGGTAGTGGCTCTGAATGGCATCGATTTCGAGTAAAAAAGGTGGCCCCGCCCGCAACAGATCAATCTCTACCAGATTGGTTAAGCCGCCTAAAATCCGTTCTCGCTTAGCCTGATACTGCGATCGCCCTTCGCCCGTCTTGTTGGCAGGAGACAGCACCTCCACCACCGTAACCACCTCCTGGGTAGTGGCGTCTTTCACCTCCAAATAAGCCTGCTGAATCTCTAGGGGCATCGGCACCCGCACGGGCACAGGCTGCACAGGCCGCTGCACAACCGTAGCCACCGATGACTCATCCAGCTTCCGCTGCTGAATGCTAACGTCAGGTCGTCCCAGGGCCAGGGTCATGGTATCCGTCACGGTGTAAACCCATTTGTCAGTCACGACCCGATACTTCGGCAGCAGCCTTGGAACCAAAGCACGCGCCAGGGCCGCCACCAGTTGGTTGTGAAAATCTGACCAAAAGTCAGGCTGTTCCAGGTAAGGGTTCATTCCCGGAAAGGGATTGGGCATAGCACGGCAAGGATGAAGTATCCCTATGGTAGCGAGTGGGGAGAGTGGGTCGCCCGCTGGGTTTAGAACCGCCACATTGTTGCAATAACGTTACAGAGGATCCCAGGGTTCTCAGGCGATCGTGCGCCAGTCAAACGGTCAAAAGCAGGGCTAATAGCCTAGTTTTGCTCGTTTTCTTCTACTGCTACTAGCTCGCTTCACCCCCATTTACCCGCAACTAAATGAGAATTTAACTTTCCCTATAGACCCCCAAGTCGCTAAACTAACTATGAAATAGGTCATCCCCGTCATTTTTAACTATGTCTGTTGTTAGCCAAGTTATTTTGAATGCCGACGACGAGCTCCGCTACCCAACCACCGGCGAGCTCAAGGCCATTGAAGACTTTTTGAAAACCGGCGAGCAGCGCACCCGCATCGCCGCCACCCTGTCCGAAAACGAGAAGAAAATTGTCGACCAGGCCAGCCGAGAGCTGTGGCGGCGACGGCCCGACTTCATCGCCCCCGGTGGCAATGCCTACGGCCAAAAGCAACGCGCCCTCTGCATTCGTGACTACGGCTGGTATCTGCGGCTGGTCACCTACGGTGTCCTGGCTGGCGACCAAACCCCCATCGAGAGCATTGGCATCGTGGGCGTCCGCGAAATGTACAATGCCCTCGCTGTGCCCGTACCCGGCATGGTTGAGGCCATTCGTTGCCTCAAGGCCGCGTCCCTCAACCTGCTGTCTGACGACGATGCCGCCGAAGCCGAGCCCTACTTCGACTACATCATCCAAGCGATGTCGTAGTCTCTAGAGACCCTAAAAACCCCGGCTTCTTGACAGAAGCCGGGGTTTTGCTTTTCGCTACCTACAGCATCGCCAGCACGTCGCGGGCGGCGGCGATCGTCGCCTCAATATCCGCATCGGTGTGGGCCAGGGAGGTAAACCCGGCCTCAAACTGCGACGGCGCCAGGTATACACCCCGCTCCAGCATGCCTCGGTGGAAGCGGCTAAACTTCTCCAGGTCAGCCCCCTTGGCATCTTCAAAGTTGGTAATCGGGCCGGGGTGGAAGAACATGCCAAACATGGCGCTGATGTGCCCGCCGCAGACCGCGTGGCCCGTGTCTTGAGCGGCCTGCAACAGGCCCTCGGTGAGCTGAGTGGTCAGCCGGTCAAGCTGGTCGTAGGTGCCCGGTCGCTGGAGCAGTTCCAGGGTTTTAATGCCCGCTGTCATCGCTAGAGGATTCCCCGACAGGGTACCGGCCTGGTATACCGGGCCAGCGGGGGCGATCATTTCCATAATCTCGCGGCGACCGCCGTAGGCCCCTACGGGCAGCCCGCCGCCAATTACCTTACCCAGGGTGGTGAGGTCGGGGGTGACGTTGAACTTGGCCTGGGCACCGCCGTAGGCAATGCGGAAGCCGGTCATGACTTCGTCGAACACCAGCAGGGCATCGTTTTCACGGGTAATGTCTCGCAGCCCCTCCAGAAAACCCGCATCGGGGGTAATAAAGCCTGCGTTGCCGACCACGGGTTCTAGAATCACCCCGGCAATTTCCCCTGGGTTTTGGGCAAACAGGGCCTTCACCGCCTCCAGGTCGTTGTAGGGGGCGGTGAGGGTGTCGCTAGTGGCGGCCTTGGGCACCCCTGGCGAGTCGGGCAGGCCCAGGGTGGCGACCCCAGACCCCGCCTGCACCAAGAACATATCGGCATGGCCGTGGTAGCAGCCCGAGAACTTGATAATTTTGTTGCGCCCGGTGTAGGCCCGCATCAGTCGCAGCACCGCCATACAGGCTTCGGTGCCGGAGTTGACAAAGCGCACCATTTCAATGCTGGGTACGGCCTGAATCACCATCTCAGCCAGCACGTTTTCGAGGTAGCAGGGGGCACCAAAGCTGGTGCCTTTCTCCAGGGCCGCAGACAGGGCCGCTAGCACGTCGGGGTGGGCGTGGCCGCAGATGGCTGGCCCCCAGGTGCCCACGTAGTCGATGTACTGGTTCCCATCCACATCCCAGATGTAGGCACCCTTAACCCGGTCAAACACAATGGGCTGCCCGCCCACCGACTTAAAGGCTCGCACCGGAGAATTCACGCCGCCCGGCATGAGGTTTTGGGCGGCGGCAAAAATTTCTTGTGATTTCGCTGTCTTAAATGGGGCTGACCTAACCAAAGCACGTTCCTCTCAGAGACCAAATTCTCCCGGTGGGGTTGACCCAAACCACCGGGGCGTTAGCTCTGATCATTATCCTATTGATTGGATAAGGCGTCCCCGTTGATGTTAAGGAATGTAGCGTTACCGGCGCAGGTGGTGCAGGCAGCCATTCTTAATTTGCACGACCGGGTGATTCGAGATCCGCACCAGATGCTCGTCGTGGGTGGTGACGATGACGGTAATGCCAATGGAGTTGAGCTTTCTGAGAATCTTGATCACCTGGAGGGAGTTTTCGGCATCGAGGTTGCCGGTGGGCTCATCGGCCAGCAGCAGGGGTGGGGTACTGACCACCGCCCGAGCGATGCTCACCCGCTGCTGTTCGCCGCCGGAGAGTTCGTCGGGGAAGCAATGGGCCTTGCCCTGGAGCCCCACCATTTTGAGGGTGGGCCAGAGGCGGCGGTGAATCTCTTTGCGGGTAAAACCCTGGGCCCACAGCACAAAGGCCACGTTCTCGGACACGGTGCGCTTGGGAATCAGCTTGTAGTCTTGAAACACGACGCCAATGCGGCGGCGCATCATGGCCAGGCGATCGCCCCGCAGATCCGCAATCGGCTGATCGCCCACGAGAATGTGGCCATCGGTAGGACGCTCATAGCCGTAGAGCAGCTTGAGCAGGGTTGATTTTCCCGAGCCCGAGGGGCCAGTGACAAACAGAAAGTCGCCGGGGTTGACGGTCAGGTTGACGCCAGCCAGCGCCTTGCTGCCATTGTCGTAGGTCTTTTCGACATTGGTCAGGGAGACCATGGGCTGGACAGCCGGGTTGCTGGCCGGTTCGTCAAGCCTAGGGGCGGGGGCGGGGTCGGCGGCGAAGCGCGAGGGCACCACAAGCTTGAAGCGGTCTTGCAGTCGAGCCCTGACCTCCTGGGGCAGGCCAGCCAATTTAGCGTCGTCGGTGGGGCGATGGAGCACAGAAGTCATGGAGCGGCCTAACTGTGAATTGGGTGGGCTCGACTCGGGGATGAGCCTGGCTTAGACACGAACACCGTGCCGCCAAAAGCGGGGACAGGGCTGACGTGGCTTTTGGGTGGCCATTGTACCTGAAAGACCGAGTCCGGGAAAAGG
>JAIXUR010000289.1 GCA_027483425.1 Cyanobacteriota bacterium
CAACCCGGCCCACATCAGCACCACAGAGACATTGGCATTAGAGGGGGCGGCAGCCGGGGGGCGCACTAGGGGCGCACCAGGGGTCGGGCTCGGGGTGGTGGCCATGGCGACGCGGTAGAAAACAGGCTCTCATTATGCCAGAGCCAGGCGCAACGACCGGGCTAAGGGGGCGATCGCTTCTGGCCTTCTATCCTGGCCCGGCCCTCTATCCTGCATGGGGATAGGCATAATAGAGATAGCCGAACCGGGGTAATCGTATCCCACCCGTTGGCCCCGCGCCCAGAACCCTGGAGATCACCATGACCGTCACCAACAGCCCCTCAACTCTATCGGGAGCCGACGTGTTAGAGGCCGCCGCCTCGGCGGGGTCGCGGCCAGGGGCCAAGCCGGTGACCACGGCCCTGCTAGAGGCGGAGCGGCGGGCCAAACAGCAGCGGCAGCAGCTTGCCGCTGAGGAGCTGCTGGGTACCTGGCGGCTACGGTTTACGGCCCCTAAAAAGCCCGCCTATAAAGCGGGGCAGCCCCAGGGCAGCGGCTTCTACTGGCCTGGCCTGGCCGCCGCCACCCTGAGCTTTGGTCGCGATGCCAAGGCCGCCGACCGATTGACCATCCAGAACCAGATTCAGCTGGGTCCTCTGAAACTGCGCTTTATAGGGCCCGCTAAGTTTCTGGCCAAAAAGAATCTGCTCGCCTTCGACTTTGTCCGACTTCAGCTTTTCCTGGGCGGCCTCACGGTTCTGAACCTGCCCATCAGAGGGAAAGCCGCCAATCCCGAGGACTTTCTGACCGCCTCGGTGGGCAGGCTACCGTTTTTTGCCTTCTTTGCCGCCCAGCCCGATTACATTGCGGCCCGGGGGCGGGGCGGCGGGCTGGCCCTCTGGGTGAAGGCCAGCTAGCCCTGCCCTCACGGCGCTAACGCGAGCACCACCACAAAGGCCAGCGCTCCCAGCAGCAGGGCACCAAAGCCGCCCTGGTAGTGCTGGGATAAATCGCGTCGAAAATCGCAGTTGAGGCACACATATTCGCTTTCGCCGTGACGGACTACGCTGTGGCGGCGACACTGGGGACACTCAATCTGAGGTTCATGGGGTTGGTGGTAGGGGGCCAGCATAGGGTATCCTCCGGGTAGATGTATTTCGTTTATCACATGTATTTCACTCGCGTGGCCGGGTTCAAGCTTGCTGGGCGGGTTAGATAGGCCCTGGGCTTTAGTGATTAGTGGCAGAAATACCTGGCATGTGACACTATGAACTGAAAAAGCGCTGGGTTGCGATACCCAGATGAAGCCAAATTTTTGTCGCAGCTTTGTATTTCAAATGAATATTTTATGTATATTTATTTTGGGTAGGACGCTGTCTACCCAAGCCATGGGAAGGAGCACCTATGACGATGACTAGGAAGTTAGTCAGCTATCGGTTGGCGGACGATCTACAGCAGGCTTTGAAGGAGCGGGCCAGTAGTGAGGGTATTTCGGCCACCGAGTTGGTTAATCGCTTGCTGCGCCAGGGGTTGGCGACGGAAAGCCCTGGCGATCGCGCCCAACAGCAGTTGTCTCAGCGGGTGTCACAGTTGGAGCAGATGTTGCACCAATTAGAGAAGCGTGTTGCGAATCGTGTTCCAGACCAGCCTGCGGACGATCGAGGTGAAGACGGCCTTTCCCTGACCTCCGATGGGATCGGGGGGCGTCTGGTGGCCCTCGATCAACGGCTCGATGCCTTGACTACCAGTGTGGAGCAGGGCTGCCACAGCCTCAAGCAGCTGTCTCGCCTGGTGCAGGGTCTGTCCGCCCAGGGACTGCCCACTGCCCTGGGTCAACCGGGTCCTTCCGTCTCTACCCCAGAGCCAACGGCCTACTCCCCAGAGCTGTCTCAAGACGTGGTGCAGATGCCCCTGGCCGCCCTGCGTAAGCTGCTGAGCTCTGATCCAGTGGATTAGGTGTATGGGCCATCCTGGGGGTTGCCCTCACAGGAGTTAACCATGGTAATACGGCGCATTTTGGTAGACGAGGGATTGCTGCTAGAGCTATTGTTTGGCCGCCCGCTGCCCTTGGGCCAGGGCGATCGCCTCTGGGAATTATTTCAGCAGGGTCAGGTCAGAGGCTATGTGACCGACTTTGCCCTGGAGCAAGTGGGGCGCTATGGGCAAGTGGGGCGCTATGGGCGGCGATCGCACTCCCCGCCAGCCACCATCGCCCTCAACCAGGTAGGCACGCTGTTTAGCGCCTGCCCCGTAGACCAGGCCATGGTGCACACGGCCCAGGCGTCCCAGTTGGGGTTGCCCTTTGCCCTTCAGGCCGCCGTGGTCGCCCACCTGGGGCTAGACGGCCTTGTCACCCACCGTCCGTTAGACTACGTCACCGGCAACGGGGTAGACGAGGTGCCGGTCTACACCCCAGGTCACCTCCTGGCAGACCATACCGCTGATTATCTTGAGGCCCACCGCAGCGGCCTAGAAACCCAATACCAGGACGAGGTTGTGGTGCATCAGCGCACCTGGCTAGGTCGCCTTGAGTCGGTGGAGGTCTGCTGCGGCCGCGATCGCCCCACCGCTACGGTGAGGCTACAAACCCCCCTGGGCTATACCTACCAGGAGACCGCCTCGGGGGTAGGGCCGGTGGATGCGGCCCTGCGAGCCTTGAACCTGGCGGTCAATCGCTACATTCCGGTGGCCGATGTGCAGATGGTGTATTATCGCTGCCTGGCGACCACAGCCGATTCTCCCGTGTCAGCCATGGTGTTGCTAGAACGCCAGATGGCCCTGTTTCCGGGGCGGGGCTTTGATCCCGACGTGGTCCTGGCCTCCATTGAGGCCTACCTGGATGCGCTGGGGTATTTGATCGTTTGCGATCGCCTGTGAATCGAGAATCCTATGCCGCCGAGATCATTCCCCCCGCTGGGGACCGCACAAAAAAGGGGCAGGTCACCCCGCCCCCGAAGGAGATACGTCTCACAGACAATCTATCGGCCGCTACGGGTAGCGACTCGGTGACGCCAGCCGTCTAGGCTAGGGTTTCGGGACAGTAGCCTAGACCCATGACAAACTGACGACGAAAGGCTTCGATCTCATCGCGATCGGGCTTACCGTGGGAAACGATCGCCACCTGGTAGCGGCGCATCACATCGATGGGCGACTGACCGGTTTCTAGACCCCACAGGGCCATGCGAACGCGAATGCCGGGGTCGTAGGCAATGCCCAGTTCGTTCATGTAGGCGCGGAAATCTTCGGCTTCGCAGACGCCAATATTGTCGTTCATCTTGACGCGAACGACCCACCCATCGATTTGATGAATCACCGTCATAAATTCTAGGGGTAATCTCGACGGGCTCAGTAGGTGCTCGACCACACGGAGGGTCAGACTGGCGTTGGCGAGATAGTAGGTGTATTCCATCGTTTGACCTTTAGACAGGTGCTACAGTTCTTATTGTCTTGGATTAGCCTGGGGGCCGTTAGGGTTAACTCCCTCCATCTGACCTGGGTGTATCCCCCCAACCTAGACAGCCATGTTCGATAGTCATGTCCGATAGTCATGTCTGATAGCCAGAGACCGGGCCCGGTGGCCCCCCCTACCCCCTTTGAGCATTCCCTGGCGGCGTATCAGTATTCTCTACCGCCAGAAAAAATTGCCCAAACCCCGGTCACCCCCAGGGATGCGTCTCGATTGTTGGTGGTCGATAGCGCCACCACCCAGCGCCACCATCACTTTCGCGACCTAGATGACCTGCTCCGCCCTGGTGACCTGCTGGTGCTCAACGACACCCGCGTCATCCCGGCTCGGTTGCGGGGGTACAAGCCCGGCGGGGCCCAGGTAGAGGTCTTTTTACTCGAGGACAAAGGGGATAACCAATGGTTAGCCCTGGTGCGTCCGGGTCGCCGGCTCAAGCCAGGGGCTACGGTGTTGTTTGGCCCCAACCCCGACCAGCCCGACCTGGTGGCCCAGGTGGTCGCCACCGACCCCGATACCAATGGTCGCCTGCTCACCTTTGAACACCAGGGCAGTGAATCTCTATTCACTGTGTTTGAGCGCTTGGGAGAGGTGCCCTTGCCCCCCTACATTACCGACAGGGTCGCATCCCCCGACCAGTACCAAACGGTCTATGCCGAGACGCCGGGGGCGGTGGCGGCTCCTACGGCGGGGCTGCACTTTACGCCAGACCTGCTGGCCAGGCTAGAACAGCGGGGGGTGGGACGATCGCAGATCACCCTGCACGTCGGCGTCGGCACCTTTCGCCCGGTCGAGACCGACAACATCCTCGACCACAAAATGCACGGCGAATGGATCGATGTCTCCGCCGCAACGGTGGCCCAGATCAACGCCACCAAAGCCCAAGGCGGGCGGGTGATTGCGGTCGGCACCACCGTAGTGCGGGCCCTTGAGGGGGCTGCCCAGACGGGCGAACTCCAGCCCTGGCAGGGCAAAGTCAACCTGTTTATCTATCCTGGCTACCAGTACCAGGTCATCGATGGTTTGATTACCAACTTCCACCTTCCCGGCTCTAGCCTGCTGATGCTGGTCAGCGCCCTGGTGGGGCGAGAGCGTCTGCTGGCTCTCTACGAGCACGCCATTGAGCAGGACTATCGGTTTTATTCCTTTGGCGATGCCATGCTGATTTTGCCCGAGGCGACGGGCGGGTGACTGGCTGGCCGTCAAACCGTTGATACCTACAACCGTCAGAGGCGCTGGGCCAGGGCGATCGCCAGCGGACTCAGCAGCAACGCTGGCAAAAACGAGGCCACCCGCACCTGGGCAATCTCCAGCAGGTTGAGGCCAATGCCCAAAATCATCAGCCCGCCCGTGCCGGTGATCAGCAAAACATGCGGGCTGCTAGCTGGGTCGGGGAGAATCGCACCCGATATGCTAGCCAGCAGCGACAGCCCCCCCTGCACCACCAAAACACTCAGGGCCGAAAAGCCAACGCCAACCCCGTAGGTGCCGGTCAGGGCGATCGCAGCCAACCCATCCATGGTGGCCTTGAGGGTCAGCAGGGCATTGTCGCCCGAGAGGCCGTTGTTGAGACTGCCCACAATGGCCATGGGCCCAATGCAAAACAGCAGGCTGGCAGCCACAAAGCCCTCGGTAAAACGGCCACCGCCCCGTACCCTAGCCTTGAGCCAGTCGCCCAGGACAGAGAGACGCTTCTCGATCTGCCACCATTCCCCCAGCAGCCCCCCCGCCACCATGACCAGCAGGGCCAAAATAATGCCGTCGATGGGGCCCGCCTCAATATCAGACAGACTGCGGGCCATCGACACCCCAATCACCATGGTCATCAGCCCCACCGCCTGGGTGATAATCTGCTGCATTGCCTTGGGCAGGTGACTGCGCAGCAGGAGCCCTACAGCCGTGCCAAACACAACGGT
This sequence comes from Cyanobacteriota bacterium, assembly GCA_027483425.1. Lineage (GTDB taxonomy): Bacteria > Cyanobacteriota > Cyanobacteriia > Phormidesmidales > Phormidesmidaceae > Nodosilinea. The sequence continues at coordinate 5,359 of JAIXUR010000289.1, forward strand.
AGCAACGTTGATCCAGGTGCCGCTGGTTTTGGCCCACAGACTGAGCATAGAGAGTCCTCATCAAGGGTTAGGGGGATCAGCGTAGGCCGGCTCACAAAGAATACAGGAGTCAGGAGTCAGAATTCAGTTCCTGCCTAGCTCCTGACTCCTGACTCCTGGCTCCTGACTCCTGGATACGGCAGTTCTCTCCACGGCTTAAGCTGACACCCAAATTGAGATCCAATCCAGGCTTCACAAAGCCAATTTCACCCACCCCCTCACCCCCTCCCGTTGTCCCCAATGATGTTCCGCGCTATCCTCCAAGCAGAGCGATCGCCCATCTAGATTTAGAGGACAGTACTATGGC
>JAIXUR010000081.1 GCA_027483425.1 Cyanobacteriota bacterium
CCGTAGAAACCTTGAGATCAACCAAGTCCACGTTGAGAACCGTAGTTTTCACCCACCCGGCGGGAAGCCGGAATCACCTTCAGAGGCCCTCTCCCAGGGAGATGGATTTAGGGTGAGGGTAAACTCTGGGTTTCAAGTTAGACGAGGTTTAGGAAAATTCTGGCAACAAAAGTACCGAAAAATTTTGATTCCTGGCGAGGGCGCAGAGCCCTGCGCCCCTACCGGGCAAATCTCCTGACTTCTGACTCCTGACTCCTGAATTCTTCCCGCCTTAGCGTGATCCCCGCACTTACCCAGTCGCTAGGCTACTCAAGGAAATTGCGATCGTCGTCGAGGCAGGCATCCCAACTGGCGGAGAGGGCGTCGGCCACCATAGACTCAAGGGCGGCGGTGTTGACCGATCGCGTAATGTGCTCGTGCATAGGATCCGATAGTGGCATCAGGCGCAGCCGCCGATTGTCTTGCACCAGATCGAAATGGCTACCGTCGCTATCGGATTTACCAATTTCTAAGCAATCAAAACTGTAAACGTTGATATAGAGTGTATGATTAGCCACGAGCGTGGCCTGCTGACTATCAGCAAAGACCTCCATGACCAAACCTTGCCCCTCAGAGACGGGAATGCCGTCTTGAAGATGACGATACCGCACCTGCCCCAGGTCTTGCAGGAGCCTGAGCATGTCAGTTTTATTGACAACGACCCCGCTATCGATTAAACAGGGAGCGGGGATACTCAAATGACTAGCACGCTCGTGATTCATGGGTTTTTAACCACGCTACGTTGGTTTACAGAAACAATGCGCGTGGCGATCGCTCCTGTGGGTCTATATCAACGATACCCGATATTGCTGGGAATGATCTGCCCAGCCGTCACTTAGCCTGCTGGCAAACCCTGACTTAATTCGGCTAAAGGTTGAGCGCACAGGCTTTCCGGCAGAATGATAAGGTCTCAGTAATTATGCTGAAAGGTTTTTTATAGCTTTGAGGTGGATCCGTGACTTTGGCACCCCCGACACAGCCCGACGAGAGGCCCGCCAGACCGAATGGATTTGCCCGGTTGGGCGGATCTATTCTCTTCTATACCCGCCTGCCCCTGCCCCCCGGTTGGGCACCCAGCTTTGACGGAATTGCCGGGTTTGCCCCGCTGGTGGGGTTAGCCCTGGGGCTGGGACTAGTCGGGGTAGATGTGGGCTTGGCCCACCTGGGCATGCCCGCCTTGACCCGCAGTGCTCTGGTGGTGGGTCTTGGGGTCTGGCTCACAGGCGGGCTGCACCTCGACGGGGCCATGGATACCGCCGACGGACTGGCGGTGATGGAGCCTGACCGTCGCCTCGCGGCCATGGCCGATAGCCATGCCGGGGCCTTTGGGGTGATGGCGGCGATCGCCATTTTGGGCCTCAAAACCCTGGCCCTGGCCGAGTTGACCACTGGCCGCGGCTGGGTGCTGGTGGCGGCCATGGTGTGGGGCCGCTGGGGGCAGGTGATCGCGATCGCCCGCTACCCCTACCTGCGGCCCGAGGGCAAGGGAGCGCTCCACAAGGCTCACCTGCGATCGCCCCAAGACTGGCTCCTGGGGTTGACCTTGGGACTGGGGCTCCACGGCCTATGGGCCTGGCAAAATCCTGACCAACTGGCGCTGGTCGGCATCAGCCTGGCCGGTGGAATAGTTTTTTCCCTCGCCCTAGGGGCCTGGTTTGATCACCGTCTAGGCGGACATACCGGCGACACCTACGGCGCCACCGTGGAGTGGACTGAAACCCTGCTGCTATGTTTGGCCACCCTCGGGTGACGACTCGCTGCTGCCCGCGGCTCTATCTTGGTTTTCTAGCCCAACGTGAGTTCGTGAGCAGGCCTTCCCCTCCTTGGGAGGGGTGCCCGGAGGGCGGGGTGGGTCAAAACAGCGACAAGAATTGAGTTGCTGACTACTGATAAGCGCTTCCTTGGCTCAGACTGACCCACCCCTAACCTCTCCGAGGAGGGGAGAGTTAGCCTGCTTTTGCAAAGGAGAAAATTATCCTGCACTCAGGTTAGCCCAGGACTCTAGATCGAAACTGGGGCAAAGGTCTCTACCGAATCGCCCCTAGGGCATTCTTCCAGCTCAGCTCTTTGCCGAGCACCATCAGCGCCTTCTGGTCCGCGCCGGTAAAGAGGTCACTGGCCACCAGTTCGGCCAAGACCTGCTGGGCCAGCTGGGCCGCAAACATCCCCCCCGATCGCAGCAGGTGGCTGTAGTAGCTAAACTGGGTCTGCCCCTCGGCGCTGCGGTGAAAGCTGTGCACCTGCTCCGGCGACATCCCATGCACAGGGGTATTCGCGGGTACTACCACCCGAGGAATACCATGCACCCCATAACGCTGGCTATCCTCGCCCTCCAGGGTGCCCACCAGCACGACCCCTAACAGCGTGCGCGTCTCTTGCACCAGGTCAGGGGTAAACAGGGGGTCGGGCTCGCTCGACAGGCGCGGCCCACTGTTGAAAAATAGCGGGTTAAACAGTTGGGAATTGTACACCAGCCCCACGGCCCAGTGGCGGCTGTCATTGTCGAAGCTCACAAACTGGCCAAAACCACAGGCCTCGGGAGAGGGGGGAGAGCAGACATCCTGGGCATCGTCGACCTGCACCACGTAGTCGCAGTGGGAGTTAGACTTGACCACCTTGCCCAGGCGGCAGCGGGTCGGGGCCGTAGCGAACAGATCCATAGGGCGCTCTCGGGTGGAACATAGGTACTTATTGTAAAACGTCCCTGGATAATAGGAGCTGTGAATAAAGCAAACCGCCCCCCATCAGGACTCTTCAAAGCTCAAACCCCTGATCAAAGTCGCTCCGGGTCATGGGCTGGCTCACCTCTAGCCCCTCGCCCCCCAGCAGGGTCAAGGGCTTGCCGTCGACCGAAATCCACACCGGGGCAGCGGGGTCAAAGGCGGTGGCGGTGTAAATGACCTGTCCTAGACGGCCTATCATCGCGGCGCTACCGCCGCCGCTCTGAAAGTCTGCCGACAAATCAATGTGAATACCGTCGGATTCTACCGAGGCCTTGAGCAGCTTAGTCTGCTCAGGGATGGTGGTGAAGGCATTTTGGTTGGGATCGCCCGTCTTAGAGAGCAGGTTGCTAAAGGCCGCCGTGACCTGATCCGAGGAGGAGGCATCGGCCGCCACGGCAATGGGCTGGGCGACCAGCTTAAGGCCGGTTCCTTCATCCACGACCCAGTAGACCTGGCCCGTGGCTTCGGCTGGGACGGGCTCGGTGGTGGGCTGTTTGGGGGGTGCGGTCTCAGCCTTGGGTGACCCTGGATCCGTGGCCTCTGGCAGGGTGAGCACAGGGTTTGGGGAGGTATCGAGGCTAGGAAACGTGGCGACCGGCGGCTTGGGGTGAATGGCCCGCCAGGTAAACCAGGCCACGGACCCACCAGACGCCAGCACTAGAGTGGTCAGCCCGGCCAAGATGCCGAGGGGAATACGCCGTAGCTTGTCTTTGTAGTCCATGGTGAGTTCCAAACGGGGTCACAGTTTCAACCTAGGCTATGCCAAGCCGTCCTAGGGGCCAGAGGGGACAGCTTCTACAGCTGTCTGCCGAGACAAAAAGGGAGAGGTCGGTTCTATTCTGGCAAAGATAGCGAGATCCAGCTCATTGTCACGGACTTTAAAGTCGATGATTCGGGCAGTAATGCCATACTCCTCTAGCCGCCTGAGGGTCAACTGCTCTTGGGCTCCCTGCACAAAAGACTCCAGCAGCTGAGGCGGGGTTTCTGCCCCGTCCACGACTATTTTGGGATTGACCAGGGCAAATCGATGGCCGTTGAGAATAGCCAATCCCAGGTCAATCTCGATGGGAATGTCTTCCTGGGTGACGCGGTCCTCGAGATCGACCACAATGCGAAAGCGATCGCCCTCGAGAAACTCTAGGGATGGGTTGGCTAGCCCATAGCGGTTTTGCCCACGCTCACCGGCAGCCCCCGGCAGGTTAAATTGCAGCGTATCGAGCCAGCTCTGCACCAGGGGAGCCTGAAAGAACGCATTTAAATCACTAGCCTTCAACCGCAGGCGCAGGGCCGCCTGGGCGGGCTCGTCGAGCACCAGTTCCCCCCGCTGTAGACGCCCTAGATCGACATCCACCGCGTCGGTCTCTAAATCAATCGAGTCAATGCGCAGGCCCAGCAACTGCCGTGTCTCTACGCCCCGTGCCGCAATGCGAGCCTGCTCGATGCGGCCATTGACGATCTGGTAGTTGGGCACATTGTCGATGCGCACATGCAACGCTTCAGCCCCGGCGATCTGATCGAGCAGGGCGGCCTCGGCCAGGGTGTCTACCACCACGCCCCCGGAGGCCGCCACCCCCATGAGGGCTGAGAGAATAATGGTAATCAGCTCCATGGGCCATCCTTGAGAAGTTTCTGGGCTAGGTTGCTGGGACTAGCGACTGGCCAGTAGCTCTTCGTCGATCCAGCCCTTGATCAGAGGAACTACGGTGGCCAGGGCCACCTCCTGCACAATGCCCGTCGACCGTTCGACAACCTCGACTTTGCCGTCGGACAGGGCTCGCCCAGTGACAACGCGGTAGGGAATGCCAATCAGGTCGGCGTCCTTAAATTTAACCCCGGCCCGCTCGTCGCGATCGTCGAGCAGCGCCTCGACCCCCGCCGCCAGCAGCTCGGTATAGATGATCTTGGCGGCCTCGACTTGGAGGTCGTCACCCATGTTGGGAATCACCACGATCGCATGGTAGGGGGCAATGGCCACCGGCCACACAATGCCATTTTTGTCGTAGGACTGCTCCACCGCCGCCTGGGCTAGGCGAGAGACCCCCACCCCGTAGCACCCCATCACCAGGGGCAGCTCGGCCCCGGTTTCGCTGGTGTAGGTGGCCCCCAGGGCCTGGGAGTATTTGGTGCCCAGCTGAAAGATGTGGCCAATCTCAATCCCCCTGGCGGTTTTGAGGGTTTGGCTGGGGTTGTGCAGGGCGCAATCGCCCGCCGCTGCCTTCCGGACATCCACCTCGATCGGCGGCAGGGGGAAGCTTTGGCCCCAGTTGCCGCCCACCACGTGGTAGCCCGTCTCGTTAGAGCCGGTGACAAAGTTTTTTAAGTCTACGGCGGTGCGATCGACCATCCGCAAAAACTTGGGCTCAACTGCCTGGCTACCCTGGATATAGTCATCGCCCAGATCGGGGGCCATGTAGCCCAGGGGCAGCGCCTGAGTGGCCC
>JAIXUR010000021.1 GCA_027483425.1 Cyanobacteriota bacterium
AAAAATCTTATCTATTGAGTCAAGTCTATGGTGATGGTCGTAGCCTCTACTTCCGCTCTAATTATTCCCGCTGGAAAGAGGGTCTCTACATCATGGGGCGGGATCCAGATCAACCTCAGGCTTGGATTCAGCTGTTTTTAATACATTTTTTTGAATACGTACAATTTATAGTTAAAGAGCTGCTAAATATTTTTGCTAGCTTTTGAATGCATCATAGGTTTACAATCCTCGGTTGATTTGTGAACTGTTAACTAACCTTCAGAGTTTTGAGCTGATGTATAAATCGCTAGTGGCGCTAGTCGCTTAGAGTCTGATCCTTGCTTTCTTGGGGGCCATAGTCTTGGCTGGAAAGGTTTGCGGAAGGCATTCTTCCTCGGTAGCCCAGTGCTCCACTAGTTGCAATCAGACTTCTCAGGGGCTAGTCGTACGTCATCACTTCGCGAGAAATGGATTTTTCGGATCCAATAGCTTCTGTTGAAGTGCGATCGCGTCCGATCGTCTACGGGGCACCTCGAAAAATCCACAAAAGCTGTCTCAATATGAGATCATGGTGCAGTAGATAGCATGACCTCGGTCGAGCCATGGGACAGCAAGGGTTTTGGGACGTAGACGAGCGCCTTGAGAAGTTAGCGGCAAAACAGGATCTGTTGAACCGCCTGAATACTTTAGTGCCCTGGGAGACATTCCGCCCGATGTTGGCTCGTATCCATGAGAAACCGCGCAAAAGTAATGCGGGGCGAAAGCCGATAGATGAGGTGCTGCTGTTCAAAATGCTGGTGCTGCAAAAGCTTTACAACATCAGCGATGAGGACTTGGAATACCAAGTCAACGACCGTTTGTCGTTCATGCAGTTTCTGAACCTGGGTCTAGAAGACTCAGTGCCAGATGCTACAACCGTCTGGTCATTTCGCGACCAACTGCAGACCCATGACCTGGTAGATGAGCTCTTTGAGCACTTTGCGGGGTATTTGGCAGCAGCGGGCTATCAGGCCCAGGATGGTCAAATCGTCGATGCGACCTTGATTCCGGTGCCCAAGCAGCGCAATACGCGCACCGAGAACCAAACCATTAAACAGGGGGACGTGCCGTCTGAGTGGCAAGAGCAGCCTCACAAGATGGCCCAAAAAGATATCGATGCTCGCTGGACAAAGAAGAATGGGGTGTCTTACTACGGCTACAAAAACCATATCAGCAGCGATGTCCGCTATAACTTCATTCGCCGCTACAGCGTCACGGATGCCTCCGTCCATGACTCCCAAGTGCTCGGTGAGTTGCTAGACGCTGACAATACCGGCGATGGGGTGTGGGCCGACAGTGCCTACCTGTCTACGTTGATTGTCGAGGTTCTAACGCTGATGGGGTTTGAGCCCCAGATCAACGAACGGGCGTATCGGAATCGCCCGCTGAGCGACGAGCAGAAGTCCGCCAACCGAGAGCGTTCCAAGACCCGGGCCAAGGTGGAGCACGTCTTTGGAGACTGGGTGACTGACATGGGCGGCAAACTGGTGCGCACGATTGGTTTAGCCCGCGCCAAGGTGAATCTGGGCCTGAAGAATTTAACCTACAACCTGAAGCGCTTTGTCTGTTTAGAGACCCAATCAGCCGCTGCGCCAGAAACCGTAGGATAGTCAGCTCTGAAATCATCCCAGCGGAGCTAAGTCAGCCGATTGAACTCCTTGTAAAGCACGATTGGGGTAATCGCTCATAGCCCACCGGGACGATGAAGCCCACCGTCCTGCATGGGCCGTCTCATTTGAGACGCTAACTGGCCAAAAAACCAATTAATCGAGGTGCCCTCCAGTAATTGGTCAACTGAACTCACTACTGCCGCTTCTGCCTCGGCGTCGATAGCCCCAATCTCGGCTTCACTTGGTTGCATAGAAGGATTTGAATGACTCATGATAAACCTCTGTTACCTCTGGTTGATCTACAATAGCTGACTTCCATGGCAATACTTAAATACTTAAAAAGTGATGACTATGCCGCCCTAGGTCTCGCCTATCAAGGCTTTCGCTACGGTTTGGGAACGACTCAGCTGCTGTAGGGTGGGCACTGCCCACCAGCCATAATTTTCAGTGACATTCCATCCTATTTCGCTCTGGCTAATGGTCGCATAGCTAACCAGGTGGAAGGAGATCTGGTAGTCGGAGCCTTCGGCGTACGCAAAGCTACCCTGGAAGCGGTGGACGACTGGCAATCCATCCATCCCAACCTGGTGAGGCATAACCTTACCATTGCCGGGCTGTTTGGGCGGCTCACTGTCATCCACCAAATCTTCGGTATCGCTGATTAGATATAGATTAAGAAAGAGGGATTTCATATCCTAATTTTGTTCTTGCGACAGAGCCGAAGAAGGCATTTCGTTCAGCAGCGCATAGAAGCCGTACTCGATAAGCAAGTGGAAAGACCGCCTTGGCCCAGAAGAAGTCGCCAAACTGAATCGCTACGAAGGGCAAGTCGGCATCGTATAATTGGCTGATTCATGGCAGCTGAGCTTTCTTAGTGGGTCTTGCCTGCTGTGGGCAGCAATAGGGTAGGGCCAGTCATTGGGGATAGGCATGGAAGGGGATTTCTTCGAACAGTTTCGGCATCTCGTGAGGGGTGTATTTCTGCTGAATCCCAGGGTCTTTGAAGATTTATTCGATGCCTCCTACGGGGGCCTGATTGTTTTGCTGGTGATGGTTCTAGCCCGCTTTTCAGAAGCGGTGGGCCAGAGCGTTGTGCTGTTTGCCAACCGGATCAGACCCTGGCGTTTCTGGCTCAGTCTGATCGCCAATACCGTTGGCTTTATTGCAATCTATATCGCTTGGATCGCCAGTATTTGGATTGTTCTGAGGCTACCGTTTGGTCTACCGGTACGCTTCTCGTCTCTGGCGTTGGCCCTGGCCTTGGCCTATGCCCCGATGATGTGGAGCTTTTTGGGGGCGTTGCCCTATTTCGGTCCCCCGCTATCGCTGCTGCTATCGGTATGGACCCTCGCCAACATTATTTTAGGGTTAGACACGTTGCTGCCCCTGGATCGATGGCAGGCGATCGCAGCGGCGGGCGGCGGCTGGGTCGTGTTTCAGCTGGGACAGCGCACCATCGGTCGCCCCTTAGGAGCCGTGGGTCAATGGATGCGCAATCTCTTTGCTGGCAGAAGGTTGGTTACGGACTGGGACGAACTGCGCGCCCAGCTCGAGGCAGAGGAGTTCACGACGGCAGCGCCCCTCTCCAGCGGGCCCACCACCCAAACCTGGACGGAGGGTGCAGATACTCTGCCTGATGGCAGAACCAATCAGCGGCTGTGGCGCTTCTGGCTATTAGGCCTTGGAGCGATGGCCCTAGCCGCTATTTTTGCCACCGCTCGGGAGGGGAAATCCGGTTGGTTCCCGACCCTGGTGGAAACGGCCCTAGTGTTTGGGGACGTGTTGCGGGTCGTGCTCTTGGTGTTAGTGCTGATCATCCTCTTAGCCCCCCTGGAGTCAATGTTTTGGTGGGCCGGGTGGCGACAGGAGCAGGCCCTGAATCCGGGTGTCCCTGTGGTTCAGCCGCGACCAAACGTAGCCATTTCGCGTTACATCCTGTATTTGGACGGCATCAACCAGGGCAGCTACAGTTATTTGCCTGAAGTTGAGGCCTTTTTGAATCACCTGGGGAAGACCCTGCCACCAGACATGATGGTGATCAAGGGCATCATTCCCTACTCCGCTACGAATCGCAGTCTCACGGCAACGAATAATCCCCTGGCCTGGGTCTGGCGCTTTGTGAATCGGGTGAAGCCCCTCATTCCCCGCTTGCCGATTGGGTTTGTGGTGAATCTGCGAAACATTTTTGCGGTCATGGCCTCCGCCGATCGCCGCTATGGTCTGATTCAAAACCGGGGACTGGCTCAGGTGCTCTACAGAAGTTTGTTGCATTACGGCTATCAACCCGGCAGCGGCACACCCATTACCCTGATCGGGTTTAGCGGCGGTGGACAAATGTCGATGGGGTCGGTGGGGTATTTGCAGCGGGCAACGCAGGCTCCCATTGAGGTGATTTCGATCGCCGGGGTGATCAGCGGCAACACCGACGCCATGAAGACTGAGCGGGTTTACCACCTGACGGGCACTAAAGACTTCGTGGCCCGTCTGGGAAACATTCTCTTTCCCACTCGCTGGCCGGTGGTGCCGGTTTCAAATTGGAACCGGGCCAAACGCCGGGGTCGGGTGATTCCCATTTCCTTTGGGCCAGTGGGGCACAGCGGCGCCAAAGGCCCCATGTCCAGTCAGGCGGTATTGCCCGATGGGCGTACCTATGTGCAGCAGACCCTCGACATGGTGATCGGCATTTTGCGCGAAGATTGGCTGAGCATCGTGCGCGATCGCACCGAATTTGTTCGCCCCAGCAACTACGACTTGTTTCAGGCAGAGGCGACCTCCTTCAATCCGATTCAGGATTGCCCCGTCCATCAGTCCCTCAATCCAGCGCTTTACCAACCGATGGGCAACTGGTTGGGACGCCTGATCTTGCCCTCTACCGAAGCCCGACAGATCCCCCGGTTCATTGAGATGGAACTGTACCACGCCCCCCCAGGCTATGGGCATTGGCTAGGGCGCAGGGTGAAACTGCGGTGGCAGGATACCCCCGCCGTTCGAGACTATGTTGAGCTGGTGACGATGGATGTGAACTTCACCGAGCGAGTGGAGGTGAGCAAACGCCTGGGGTTCGTGCATCCTGATCGGCTGAACCACTGGCGGCAGGTCGATCCGTTAGAGTCTATCGCCGGGTCTCATCCCATCGATGATGTCACCGTTCGGCTGCCTGAGCCGGTGGAGGTGATCACCGACTCGGGGTCGGAACCGACGCTGCTGTTGCCGTCGGACCCGGTGCATATTTCAGGCCGCTACTATGGGCTGGTGCAAATCCTGGCAGCGGTAGGGAATGACCGCTTTCGGGTCCGCCATTACAACCGGGACTCAGGGCATTTTGATGGCCCTGGGTCGGTGGTTTACTTTCCAGCCGTGCTGCCCAATCGCGATGATCGCTACCCGTCTACAACCCGCGACATTGAGCAATCGCCGCTGAACCGCGACGGCTGGTACATCTATGGCGCACAGAATCAGGCAGGCGAATTTGTAGTGCAGGCGATTGCTCCCTTTCACCTGTTTGACTTGCAGGCGGATCAGGTGATTACCGGTACCAGAGATACTGTCAAATTCATCAACTTCGACTACTGGAAAAACCCCGGCGACCAAAAGGGACAGGTGATCAACACGTTGCTGCTGCCTGAGCAATCGGACCCGGTTCCCAATCCAGAGGCCGTCTGGCAAGAGGGGGATACCGCTTTACTCATGGAGGTTTACGGGGGCATCGGCGGCAATAAAAAGGAGGAAACTCCAGGCGGCATCTACTTTGGGCACTTTTCCTTCGGCATGGCTCGGGTCGTGCGTGAACCACTGACGGATCAGCTGCGCTTTGCCCTGGAATATCGCCAGATCTTCACCCACAGCCCAGAGGCGGTGATTTCCGGGTCAGTGGATTGGACCCGCTTTATGGGCGATCGCCAGTATGGTCGGATCGGCTACCGCCCGGTGGCCGATGTGTTGATCAAGTTTCCACCCTTCACCGAAGACTACGATTTCGGCGGCATTAACGTGTCGCCCATGGCCTGGCTGATGCGCGAACTGGATGTCATGGCAGCCCGCTACCGGATCGGCGATGGGACGGGCACGACCGCCGTCACTCCAGTCAACTCCTGTGTGCAGGACTCGAACCAGGCCCTGGTGAATGCGCTCAACCGCCTGATCAACAGTACCGATTTACAGCAGCGTCCGCAGGTGGCGCAGTGGTTGCAGGCTCACCCTGACCATGAACAAACTCAGCGGTTCTGGCAACTGCTCGATCTGCTGGCCTCGCTGGAGGCCAACCTGCTGCCGCTGGGGTTTGTCCGGGCTGATTGGCGATCGCAGGAACTCACCCTGGGCCAATTTGCCGAAGAAACCCCCAAACAGACCTTGATGAACACACTGGCCAGCTGGCGATCACTATTGCCCCGCCTCTCCAGCGATGTGATCACGATGATCTTTCTTCAACTGGGGGCAACTGTGTGGGTGACCCGAGCGAATCAGGTCGGCGGCGACGACCCCGACATGGAACCGCTGGCCCCAACAGACTTCAGCATTGAGGTACCGAAAATCAAACGGGCCAAGCGGGTTTGGCAGTGAACTATTCCCCTGTGCTAATCCATTGCTGCCGGAACGCAAGCTCTCAGGGTCGAAAAAAACTCACGATTGGCTTCTTCCTGGGCAACCCGCCCATACATCGTTGCAAAGCCCTCGTCGCTGGACTGCTTGCTAGCAGACCAAATTAGGTTGCTCAGGTGATAGGCGCTGTCGAGCAAGTGTGTGAATTCAGGCATCTGGGGGTTGAGATTGATCACAGATCCAAATCGCTTATTGACCCCAAACAGCGCTAGTGCATGGCACAGCTGATCGATCTGTCTTTCCAGGGTCTTAACAGAGGACAGTTCTGAGGCTGCTCCTATCTCCTTAAATGTTTGGAAGCTTTCGTAGAGCTCCTGAAACATGGGCTCATTAACCCGAACGATGTCTTTGACCAGAGCAGGGTCTGAGTTGCATCTGAAATATCGCAGAATAGAATCAATCACATCTACGACGGGGATAATGTTTTGATTATCTAGCTTTTCCATTTTTTCTTCAATACCAAGTGGAAATATTTTACACCAAATTATTAAAGAGACCTTAAGTTGCTAGACGGCGCAACATCAGCTTTCAGGAGACAATAACGGTTGAGCCAACCAAAAGTTGATTTGACATCCAGATCTCACCTGACGCCAACACAATCCACCTCTAATCATTGGGCAGGTAAGTAGGAAGGCTGGATTAAATAATCTGCCTCAACTTCTAAATTTTTGGCAAATTAATAGAATTTATTAATGAACATTGGATGTCACCGTGAACCTCAGAGCCTGGACAACATGAAAGATGATTAAGACTTAAAAAATCAGGCTCTTCCGGCTTGACTATGCTGGAGAGCAGGCCAAAAAGCCTAAAACCCTTACGTAGTAAGGCTTACAAGACTTAGCCTTTAGAAAGGTGTCCCAAAGTGTTCCTTTTTCGCTGAAAGCCTTATGTAGCAGTGATTGCAGGCTATGCTAGGACAATCCACCATACTTATGTCGGAAGAGCCCAATAAACCAGATCGGAGCATTCCCGTGACCGAAGACCCCATGCTGAAAGTATGGCTCGCCGAATACGACAAACTCAAAGCCGAGCAGACCCAGCGGATTGGCTTCCGCGATAACCTGCTCTATGTAACCCTGGGTCTATTTGGCATCATCGTCCCTACAGCC
>JAIXUR010000388.1 GCA_027483425.1 Cyanobacteriota bacterium
CTACTCGCTGATTACCCTGGCCCGCGGGGCCAAGCCCCTGATGACCGACGGCGGCAGCATTGTCACCCTCACCTACCTGGGCGGTGTGCGGGTGGTGCCCAACTACAACGTGATGGGAATCGCCAAGTCGGCCCTAGAAATGAACGTGCGCTACCTGGCCTCGGAACTGGGCCCCCACAACATTCGCGTCAACGGCATCTCCGCTGGCCCCATCCGCACCCTGGCCTCGTCGGCGGTGGGCGGCATTCTCGACATGATTCACCATGTCGAAGAAGTCGCCCCCCTGCGCCGCACCGTCACCCAAACCGAAGTGGGCAACACCGCCGCCTTTCTCTGTAGCGACCTGTCGACCGGCATGACCGGGCAAATTCTCTACGTCGACTCCGGCTACTGCATCATGGGCATGTAGTCAGGCCACAGATCCCAAGGAAATAAAAGCCCGCTGTCGTCAGGCAGCGGGCTTTTGATGGAGACGAAATGGAACGGGATCCGGCCTAGGGGGCTATCGCCGCGGTCTCGGCCCGGATCTGGTCAATTAAATCCTTCAGGCCGTAGGGGTTGATTCGGTAGCTGAGCGGGTAGGCAATCAGCCGGGCCGTGCTGTGAAACAGCACCTCTAGCTCCATCAGGTTATTTTCTTGCAGGGTTTTGCCCGTCGAGACCAGGTCAACGATCGCCTCAGACATGCCGGTAATTGGCCCCAGCTCGACCGAGCCGTAGAGGGGCACAATTTCCACCGGCAGGTCAAGGCTTTGAAAATAGTCGCGGGCACAGTTGACGTACTTAGAGGCCACCCGACTATGGGCGGGCAGATCCAACGCTGAGCGGTAGGGGCTCGTGGTTTTGACCGCCACCGATAGACGGCAGCCGCCAAAGCCCAGGTCGGCCAGGTGCGCCACCGCAGGCTTTTTTTCCCGCAGCACGTCGTAGCCGACCATACCCAACTGGGCCTGGCCATACTCCACGTACACCGGCACATCCTGGGCCCGCACCAGCAGCGCCGTGGCTCGGCCCGTGGGGTCGATAATTTGCAACTGCCGATTGGCGTTGTCTAAAAATAAGCTAAAGTCGAGGCCAACCGCCTTGAGCAACTGAATGCTGTCGTTGAGCAGGCCGCCCTTAGGCAAGGCGATGGTGAGCATAGTAGAGCTTCTTTTTTTAAAAGGTGCGCGTTAGGACGGGAATGGCAGAGCTGAACCATAGGGTATTCCACCCTCAGCCATCGGCAGGGTTAACTGGTGTAGGCAGCACTAATTGATAGAAGGACAGATCCAGCCATCGGCCAAATTTGAAGCCAGCTTCTTGAATGGTGCCACAGTGAACAAAGCCTAAACTCTCGTGAAGGTGGATACTCACTGGGTTGGTAGCATCGATACCTGCTACGAGAATATGATAATTCTGCGCCTGCGCGGTAGTGATGAGTTCTTGTAGCAGGCGCTTGCCGAGCCCCTGGCCACGAAACCTGACATCGACATAAACTGAGTGCTCGACCGAATACTTGTAAGCTGGCCACGCCCTGAAGGTGCCATAACTGCCGAAACCCATCAAGTCGCTTGACTCATTCTCAATCCCTATCACAGGAAAATTTCCCTTGATCTTGGTGTCAAACCACTCAGTCATCATCTCAGGGGTTCGAGGCTTGTAATCATAGAGCGCCGTAGACTGGAGAATAGCAGCATTCAAGATCGCTAGAATCTGCTCTCCATGACGTTCAAGCTCACACTGGACAATTCGCATCATCTTGCCGCGATTGACATCAACAAGCTGGAGCAAAGGTTTAGCGTGAGAGCCACAACCATGGGATGTCCCCCGTAACAGCAACGGGGCCTGTTGGGCACCGCTAGCGGCTTACCCACTAAACTTCTCGGTCACGCGGCGCATGGCTTCGTTCACATTGTCGCGGCTGTTGAAGGCCGAGATCCGGAAGTAGCCTTCGCCGGCAGCCCCAAAGCCGGAGCCAGGAGTACCGACGACGTGACAGGTGTGCAGCAGCTTGTCAAAAAAGTCCCAGCTACTGAGGTCGTTGGGGGTTTGAACCCACACGTAGGGCGCATTGACGCCGCCATAAACGGTCATACCGGCGGCGGTCAACTGTTCGCGAATAATGCGGGCGTTTTCCATGTAGAAGTCGATCAGGGCTTTGGTTTGGGCCTGGCCCTCGGGGGAGTACACCGCCTCGGCCCCGCGCTGCACAATGTAGGAAACGCCGTTGAACTTGGTCGATTGGCGGCGATTCCACAGCCCATGGAGGGACACGTCGGTGCCGTCAGCCGCCTTACCCATCAGCGCCTTGGGCACCACCGTCAGGGCGCAGCGGGTGCCGGTAAACCCCGCATTCTTAGAGAACGACCGAAACTCGATCGCACAGTCCCTGGCCCCCTCGATCTCATAGATGGAGTGGGGCAGGGTGGGGTCGGTAATAAACGCCTCGTAGGCGGCATCAAACAGAATGATCGAGCCGTGGGCGCGGGCGTAGTGGACCCAGGCTTGCAGGTGCTCTTTGGTGGCCACCGCCCCGGTGGGGTTGTTGGGGAAGCACAGGTAGATCAAGTCTACTTTTTCGGTGGGAATGCTGGCGGTGAAGGCATTCTCGGCGTTGATGGGCAGGTAAACCAGGCCGCCGTACTCCCCCGTTTCGTTCGCGGGGCCGGTGTGACCTGCCATCACGTTGGTGTCTACGTAGACGGGGTAAACCGGGTCAGTAACGGCGATCGAGTTGTTGTCGCCAAAAATATCGAGAATGTTGCCGCAGTCGCACTTCGAACCATCGGAGATGAAAATTTCGCTGGCGTCGATGTCGCAACCCCGCGATTGGAAGTCGTGCTGGGCAATGGCCTCCCGCAGCCACCCGTAGCCCTGCTCGGGACCGTAGCCCTTGAACCGGCTGCGATCGCCCATGTCCTCCACCGCTTGAACCATGGCGGTGCGGCAGGCCGCGGGCAGGGGCTCGGTCACATCGCCAATGCCCAGCTTAATGATCGGGGCGTCGGGGTTGGCCTCGGCAAAGGCGCTGACCCGGCGGGCAATTTCAGGAAACAGGTAGCCCGCTTTGAGCTTGAGATAGTTGTCGTTGATGGTGGCCATGGGGCGTTGCGCGATGGTTACGGTTACTTAGTTAAGGGTACAGCGACAGGGGGTTGCCGGGGAGGACTGTTCATGGCTTTGTGGCGTAGGCATCTTGTCCTGGGGGACAGGCCGGATGCCCATCCCCCAGGATGGCCCGGCCCACCACCCCATCCATAGGGTGACCGGGGGCGGTAGTATGGGATGTCCCCGCTACCGCCCCAGAACCATGGTTGCTGCTGACACTCCCGGCGAAAACACTTCCGGCGCAAATAGCCCCGGCGAAAACAGCTACGGCGAGAAACTCTACGAAGGCAAAGCCAAAATCATCTACGCCACCGACGACCCGACGGTTCTGCTCACCTATTTTAAAGACGATGCCACCGCCTTCAACGCCCAGAAGCGCGGGACCATTATCGACAAGGGGCCGATTAACTGCGCCATTTCCACCTACTTGTTTCAGCAGCTAGAGGCGGCGGGTGTGGCCACCCACTGGCTAGAGACGACGGGCGATCGCACCATGCGGGTCAAAGCCCTCACCATCATTCCCCTGGAGGTCGTGGTGAGAAACCTGGCCGCTGGCAACCTCTGCCGCCAGACCGGGCTACCCCTCGGCCACCCCCTCACCCCGCCTCTGGTGGAGTTTTACTACAAAAACGACGCCC
>JAIXUR010000234.1 GCA_027483425.1 Cyanobacteriota bacterium
CGATTCACGGGGCGGGCTGACCTTCAACACCATCAATGTGTCGGGGGGGACCTTTGCCCCGGAGCCCGATCGCAATGTGCCCGACTTCACCACCTTTGATATTCAAAGCGACAGTGGGGATGTAACCCTGCTGGCTGCTGGCGATCTGGTCATGCCGTTTCCCTCCACCATTTATGCCCTTGGGCTCAGGGGCGGGGCGATTACCCTAGCGAGTGATACAGCCATCATTCAGGAAAACGGCCCCTTTGGGATTGACCCCTTTGCCCTGAGCTGGATCGAGAGCGACA
Organism: Cyanobacteriota bacterium; assembly: GCA_027483425.1. Classification (GTDB taxonomy): domain Bacteria; phylum Cyanobacteriota; class Cyanobacteriia; order Phormidesmidales; family Phormidesmidaceae; genus Nodosilinea. The sequence continues at coordinate 288 of JAIXUR010000234.1, forward strand.
CCTTTGATCTCGTGAGCGGGGGAGATGTGCGATTGACGGCCCCTTCCCTCCTGATCGGCGGCAATATCCTTGCGTCCAACGAGGGTGACGGGCGCGGCGGCGATGTGATCCTGACCTCTACGTCCCTGGTGACCAATCAGGCCAGCATTGCGACTCGGCTGTTTGGAGCCGGTACTGCGGGTAATACCCGAGTCATCACCGACAGTTTGCGCCATGGCGCTTTCTCTACCATCGGGAGCGTTAACTACAGCTTGGCCGGGGGACAGGGGGGCGATGTCACCGTAGAAACCGGGTCTCTCTTGGCCGAGGGAGGGGCTCAGATTACCTCCGCAGCCTTTGGGATTGGGGACGCGGGTGACGTGACGGTGTCGGCTCAGGATATTTCGCTCTCAGGGTTCTTAACCGAAGAGCTGGCTGGCGGAGAATTCACTGCGACTGCGATCTCCAGCACCACACAGCCAGGGGCGGAGGGCAACAGCGGCAACGTCAGCATCACCACGAATACCCTCTCCTTGGGCGGGGGGGCCGCCATCTTCACCCAGTCCTTGGGCGTTGGCGATGCGGGCGACATTGCGATTAACGCCAGCGAATCGGTGACGGTGGACGGAGCGGTTTATGTTGACTTTGCCGATACGGTTCAGCCCACCGCTATTAGCGCTGAAATAGCGGCTGGGGCGATCGGCCAGGGGGGCACCATTACCATCGTGGCTCCGGTGGTGGCTGTGACCGGGGGTGGCACCATTAGCGCCGTATCCGATGGCGATGGTGATGCGGGCGACATTGCAATTAATGCCAGCGAATCGGTGACGGTGGACGGTATTGAGGTCTTTTCGGCGGTGGGACAGCGCGATCGCCCCAGTCAGATCGCCGCCTTTACCGCCGAAAACGCCACGGGCAATGGGGGCACCTTGACCATTACTACCCCCTCGCTCTCGATCACGAACAACGGTCAACTGACCGCTGAAACCCTGGGAGTAGGGAATGCGGGCAATATTAAGCTGGTCATCACCGGGGTTGTGTTGGTCGATGGCGACGGCAGCGGCATTTTGTCTAATACCGCCCCCGGTTCTACGGGCAATGGCGGCAGCATCGACATTGATCCCCTCGAGGTGATCGTGCAGAACGGGGGCCAGATTGCGGTCAATAGTCAAGGCACTGGACAGGCCGGCGACCTGAGCATCGTGAGCGGCACCTTGATTTTAGATCGGGGTCTCATCTCCGCCGAAACCCTCAGCAGCGCAGGCGGCAACATCACCCTGGATATCAATGACGTCATCGTGCTGCTCAACAACAGCCGCATTTCGACCAGCGCAGGCACCACCCTAGCCGGGGGCGACGGCGGCAACATCGATATCACCACCACCTACCTGGTGGCCGAGCCCAACAGCAACAGCGACATCACCGCCAACGCCTTTTCGGGGGCGGGGGGCAACGTGCTGATCACCGCCCAGGGCATTTTTGGCCTCACCCCCCGCAGCCGGGCCGAGCTCGAAGCCCTGCTGGGCACCAGCGACCCCGCTCTCCTGGATCCGGCCCAACTGCCCAGCAACGACATTACCGCCATTTCGCGGGGCAACCCCGCCCTCCAGGGCCAGGTGATTATTCAATCGCCCGAAATTGACCCCAACCAGGGAACGGTGACCCTACCCGACAACGTGGTCGATGCCTCCCGATTAATTGCCCAGGGCTGCTCCTCGGGGGGCACCTTGGCCCAGGAAATTGGCAGCCTGGTGGTGACGGGGCGGGGCGGGCTACCCCCCAGCCCGACAGAAAGCCTCAATAGCAGCCAGGTTCTAGTCGATTGGGCCACGGGGGCCACGGGGGATACCGCCGCCAACGCAGCGGCGAGACCCAGCTCGCCCCGCCAACTGACCGAGGTGCAGTCCCTAGTCAGAGGCCGCGACGGTCAGATCGCCCTGGTGGCGGCTGGCGCGCCGCAGCTACCGGCCATGACCTGTGCCGGCGCACCTCTGGAAACCCAGCCATGAGCCATCAAAAGGGAGCCTGTATTGGGGGATCTGGGTGGCCGTTCTATCCCCCCCGAGGGAGTTGGTGGAGGGTGATGAGTATGGCGATCGCCCCTGCCCTAATACCGGGACTCGGCCTGCTGCCTAGTCAAGGTGCTGAGGCGATCGCCCCCAGCGCCCCCGTCCCGGCGACGGCGACCCAGCTCTCCCAAGCGCCTCCGCTCCCCCCCCGCCTCACCGACCCGATCCCTCCAATCCCGCTGCCGCCGCCGGAAGAGCCAGCACCTCCAATACGCCTCACCGACCCGACCCCCCAGATCCCGCTGCCGCCGCCGGAAGAGCTGCTGCGGCCCCTACCACCGCCGCCCGAGCTTCAGGTGCCCGAAACCCCAGGACCCGAGGCCCCGGTTTTGCCCGGCGGCGAGGTGCCCGGCAGTGAGGTAACGGTCGTGGTCGATCGCTTTGAGGTGGTGGGCAGCACCGTGTTTAGCGAGGCCGCCTTACAGGCCGCCGTGGCTCCCTTTGTGGGTCGTCCCCTGACCCTGGCGGAGCTGTTGCAGGCCCGCACCGCCATTACCCAGCTCTACATCGATGGCGGCTACCTCTCCTCGGGGGCCTTCATTCCGCCCCAGGTGCCGGAAGACGGCGTCGTGCGCATTGAGGTGATCGAGGGCCGCCTGAGCGAGATTCAGGTGCAGGGCAATACTCGGCTCAACCCCAACTATGTGAGCAGCCGGTTGGCCCTGGCCGCCACCCCGCCCCTAAACTTAAATCGCCTGGTCGATGGGCTACGGCTGCTCCAGCTCGACCCGCTGATTGAGAATATCTCGGGGGAGCTATCGGCGGGGCTAGAGCCGGGCACCAACATTTTGACAGTCACCATCGACGAGGCCGACAGCGTGGATGTGGACGTTGTCGCCGACAACGATCGCGTGGTAGCGGTGGGCACCTTGGAGCTAGGGCTGTTTCTCAACCAGCGTAACTTGACCGGCAACGGCGACCTACTGCGGCTGGGCTACCTCTACACCGAAGGCAGCAATCGCCTGATTGCCAACTACCAAATCCCGATTAACCCCCGCAACGGCACCCTGGGGTTTTATGGTGAGTTCACCGATAGCCGGGTGATCACCGAGCCCGCCAACCAGCTCGACATCAACACCACCAGCACCCTGCTGAATGTGTTCTACCGCCAGCCGGTGATTCTCACCCCCACCGAGGAGCTGGCCCTGAGCCTCACCGCCTCCTGGCAAAAGAGTCGCAGCGTGTTTCTCGCCAGCCTGCTGGGCGAGGCCATTCCCTTTCCGGCCTTTGGGGCCAACGCCGACGGGGTGATCGAGGTATTTGCCCTGCGCTTTGCCCAGGACTGGCTGCAGCGGGGCAGCAACCAGGTGCTGGCGGCGCGATCGCAGTTTAACCTCGGCCTGGGCGGCTCGACCCCCGTTAATCTGACCGGCCAAGCCCCCGACGGCCAATTTTTGTCCTGGCTGGGGCAGGCCCAGTGGGCCCGGCTGCTTGGCCCCGATACCCTGCTGCTGGTGCGGGGTGAAGCCCAGCTGGCCAACGACACGCTGCCCTCCCAAGAGCTGTTTGGCCTGGGGGGCCAGAGCACCGTGCGGGGCTACCGCCAAGACCGCCTGCTCACCGACAATGGCCTGCAGGCCTCCGCCGAAGTGCGATTTCCCCTGCTGCGCGACCCAGAACACCAGGGCCTGCTGCAAATTGTGCCCTTTTTCGATGTGGGCACCGGCTGGAACGCGCGCCTGCCCAACCCCAACCCCCACACCCTTGTGGGCACTGGGGTCGGCCTGCTGTGGACCGAGGGGGACTACTGGAGCGCCCGCCTGGACTGGGGTATTCCCCTCAACGGCAGCGAGTCGGGCAACACCTGGCAGGAACACGGCATCTATTTTTCCCTTGGTTTGACGACATTTTGAGGTCAGATTCCCCAGTTTTTATGGTCAAAGATTCTCTCGTCACCCCCCTTAAAAAAGGGGCAGGCAGGACAGAGGATCGCCCCACCCCGCTGCTCCATCCCAAGGTCAGTCACTCCCTATCATTCCCCTAGCTCACCCTCCGGATCTGCTATGAAACTCCCGCGCCACGGCAACCCCCAACCCACGATGCGTCAGGTTCCTCGCCTGTCTCGGCAGCTGTGCTATGGACTTGTGGTACTGACCAGTTGCCTGCTCTGCCTGATCTTGCCCCCAGCCCTGGCCAGTGACCCCACCTCGGTATTCCCCCTGCTGAGCGCCCCCATGGCCCAGGCCACCCTCGAGCAGGGGCAGCAGCTCTACGAAGCCGGGCGCTACCGGGAGGCCGTGCCGGTGCTGGAGCAGGTGGCGGACTCGGCGACCGACCCGGCGGCGGCGATCGTGGCGCTGAGAAATTTGGCCCTGGTGCAGCTCCAGCTCGGCCAGTGGGGCGCAGCGGAGGCGGCGTTGGCCCAGGGCTTTGGCCGCTTGCAGGCTAACCCTGACCTGGCGGACGGGCGATCGCTCACCGCCTCCCTGCTGGATGTGCAGGGCAGCGTGGCCCTCGACCAGGGCCAATCCCAAGCGGCGATCGCCGCCTGGGACGAGGCGGCTACGCTCTACCGCGATCTAGAGCAGCCCCTGGCCGCTACCCAGGCCCGCATCAACCAGGCCCAGGCTCTACAGCAGTTGGGGTTTCACCGTCAGGTGGTGAGTACCTTGTCGCCCATCGTGGCCGATCTGGCCTCCCAACCGGCCTCCCTGACCCAGGCCGTCGCCCTGCGCACCCTGGGCGATTCCCTGGTGCAGGTGGGCAGCTGGGCCGAGGCCGAAACCGTGCTGACCCAAAGCCTGACCCTGGCCACAGCGCTGCCCAATGCCTCGGCCATGGGGTC
>JAIXUR010000504.1 GCA_027483425.1 Cyanobacteriota bacterium
AGGGAGGCATCGGCAATAGCGAGGTGGCTCATACCTCAGGATATGGGCGGTAGCCCAGGGGCTGATGGCACCAGGGGATACCCTTTTCAAACATCCTTCTAGGGGGGGCAACTGGCGGTGTCGTACTGCACCTCTACCGGCAGCCAGTGGGCGGAGGGATTGGGCTGGCTGCCCGTGGCCGGTGCAAAGGTTTGCTGCCGGGCCATCTCTAGGGCTTTGTCATCCAATACGTCATAGCCGGTACTGTCGAGCAATACCGGGTCTTTGACCAGTTGCCCCATGGGGCTAACGATGACGCCTACCAGCCCGGCGGCGGGGGGCGGGGTCAGGCAGGTGGCGATCGGGTAGGTGACCTGCAACGGGGCGAGTTTGCGGCCCAGCCCAGGTACGTCACTGTCGCTCACCCCCTGGGCCTCGGTCTCTAGCCAGTCCGATATCACCGTGGTAAGCAGGGTGACCTCGTCGGCAACCAGCCCCTTGGCCCGCTGATTAAACTCGTAGGCCGCCGGATCGCGCAGGCGTTCGTCTAGGGTTTGGGGCGGGGCCGGGGTAGGCAACAGATCGGGCGGGGCATCAGGGACTGAGGGGGCGGGTGGGGCGATCGCCTGGGGCGATGGGGATGCCTCCTTGGGCTGGGTGACCTGAGTTAGAGGCACCGTGGGGGATGGCTGAGGGACAGGTTCGGCGGCGGGTTTTGGGGCCGAGGGCAGGCGCACCACGGCAACCGTGGCGGGGTCGACAAGCTCGGCGGTCGGTGCTGGGGGCGTTGGTTCGGCCTCGGGCAAGGGCACCCCCAACAGCACACCGTGCAACGCGATGGAGACCAAGGCCAATAGGCCGCCCCCCGACCACCGGAGCGATCGCTGACCGGCTTTTAGATTAACGGGAACTGTCATGGCCATGGCTGGTGCTGCCCGCCCAAAAATGTCAACGGTTTATGCCTCTAACCTGGCACAATTTTAGTCAAGTGTTGTCCGTGGACAGACAATTTTTTCATTGTCGTGGGGCGATCGCCACTGCGGTGAGGCCCTGCTGAAGACAATGCGCTTGGAGGGGCGATCGCGATCCAGCCATGGTCCCAGACAATGCACCAGACAATGCCCCAGACTTTGGCGTCGTCAGTTTCCTCTGCCCTCCGCGATCTGGCCAGCGCCATAGTTTGCCGCTACTCTAGCTGTGGGGGCTCTACTCAGAAAAGGCTCAGACACATGCGGCGAGAAGACTTGACCCTACTAACGGCGGGCCTACTGCTGGTGCTGACCGCTGCTCTTTTAATTATTCTCCAGCCTCGCCTTTCGTCCGTTGATCCATCGCCCCGTCCAGCGGCCAATCCATCGACACCGACCGAGGCTACTGCCATGCCCACCCAACTTCTCACCGATCCCTTCTTGCAAAACCCGACCCCAACGGCGGTACAGGTGGTGTGGTTTACCGAGTTTGAAGGCCAGGGCCACCAGGTGCGCTGGGGGCTACCCGGCCAGTCGCCTGAGGCCAACTTGCCGAACCAGGCGATCGCTACCACCACCCGACTCAGCCGCACGCGAGAAGATGGCCAATCGCGATTAAACCACCCCAACTTTCCTGACCTGAAGCAGACCGTCAGCCGACCGATCTGGCGACACGAAGCGACGGTAACAGGGCTAACCCCAGCGCGAGTGCCCTACCAGGTCGTCAGCACCGCTACCGACGGGTCGGTGGCCGAGAGCCGTGTGTTTACGCTGGCGGGTGCCCCCGTGGCCGGGCAGTCCCTCAAAATTCTGCTGACCTCCGATCATCAGAATATGCCCATGACCGCCGCTAACCTGCAAAAGGTCGAAGAAACCATGGGGCGGCTAGACGCGGTCTTTTTTGCGGGCGATCTGGTCAATATTCCCGATCGCGCCTCGGAGTGGTTCGACGATAGCCGGGGCTGCGGCTTTTTTCCCTGTCTCCAGGGCAATACCACCTACGCCCTCGAGCGCAATGGCCGCACCGTGAAATACCAGGGGGGCCAAATTATTCAGCATGCGCCGCTGTTTCCGGCCCTGGGCAACCACGAGGTGATGGGGCGGTTTGCGGCCACCGCCCCCCTGGGAGAGCAGTTCAATCAGCCCATTCCTCGGCAGGTGGCGTTGGCTCTGTACGACGCCAACGTCGACCTATTTAACCCCAGTGGCGATCCGGCAGTCCGGCGCCAGTGGATTGTTGACAACTCCTTTAACAGCGACACCTACGAAGAATTGTTTAGCCTGCCCCAAAGCCAGGTACCCAACCCCGATCGCCCCGAAACCACCAGCCGCTACTACGCCGTGACCTTTGGCGACATTCGCCTGGTCTCGCTCTACGTCACCCAGATCTGGCGATCCCCTAGTCTCAATGCCACCGCGAAAGGTCGCTACCGGGAGAGTGAGGCCGACCTCGACACCCCCCAAAACTGGGGCCACGGCCAGCACATTTTTGAACCCATCGAGCGGGGCAGCTTGCAGTACCAGTGGCTCGAGCAGGAGCTGGCCAGCGAGGCCTTTCGCCAAGCCAAGTATAAGGTGGTGATGTTTCACCACCCGCCCCACACCCTGGGCGATAACATTGTGCCGCCCTTTACCACCCCCCTAGCCCGCTACGATCGCGACGCCGATGGTCGCCTGTCGGTCGTGCGCTACGAGTATCCCCGTGCCCAAGACTACATTGCCCGTGATCTCATTCCTCTGCTCGAGCAGGCCGGAGTTGACCTAGTGTTCTACGGCCACTCCCACCTGTGGAATCGCTTTGTGTCGCCCCAGGGCACCCACTACCTCGAGAGTTCCAACGTCGGCAACTCCTACGGCGCGTTCTGGAAAGATCAGTCTCGCCCGGTTCCCCCCGAGACGATCGAGGGGTCTGCGGTTACCTACTCCCCCAGCGACTACGTTGCCCAGGGCGACCCCAATGGTCTAGAGCCCGTAGAGCCGACCCTTGTTCCTCTGCTAGACGACAGCGGTCAACCCCAACCCTACCTGGCCAGCAACGACATCACCGCCTTCAGTATTTTGGATACGGCTACTGGCACGGTCAGTAGCTACTGCTTCGATACGCGATCGCCCCGGTCAGCGGTGGTGAAGTTTGACGAGTTTGCCCTGGGGAAATAAGGCGATCGGTTTGGGAGGGAAGGCATGAGGGGATTTCTAGGCCAGAAAATACCCCTGTAGGGGCAGGGTGCCCTCTAGGTAGGTCATCCGCAAGGCGGGAAACTGGTTGATGAATAGGGCTACCAGGGCATCGTGTGGATTAGCCGCCTTCATGGGTGAGGCGTGGGTTACGGCGGGGCGGAAATTGGGGTAGGTAGGCGTGGGTTGGGGGTCGCCTAACCCACGCTACGGTTAATATCGTTATCCGCGGAGTTCGGAGGCGACGATCATGGAGCCAATGCCGAGGTCGGTGAAGATCTCTAGCAGCAGGGCATGGGGTACCCGGCCATCAAGAATGTGGGCGGCGCCGACGCCCTGGGCCAGCGATCGCACGCAGCAGTTCACCTTGGGAATCATGCCCCCGGCCACTACCCCGGTTTCGATCAGCTGTCGGGCTTGCTGAATATCCAGCTTCGGCAGCAGGGTCGAGGGGTCTTTGTAGTCTTTCAAAATGCCCTTTGTGTCGGTCAGCAAAATCAGCTTTTCGGCCCCCAGGGCGGCGGCAATTTCCCCGGCAACAGTGTCGGCATTGATGTTATAGGCCTGCCCGGTCTCGTCGCTAGCCACGCTCGACACAATGGGAATATAGCCTGACTCCACCAGCGACTTCAAAATTCCGGAGTCGATGCTGCTGACTTCACCTACAAAGCCAACGTCAGCCGATCCCTGGGGTCGAGCGGTAATCAGGTTGCCGTCTACGCCGCAGAGCCCCACGGCTTTGCCCCCCTCCTGGTTAATCAGAGACACCAGTTCCTTATTGACCCGGCCCACCAGCACCATTTCCACCACATCCATCGTGGGGGCGTCGGTCACCCGCAGGCCATCTTTAAACTGCGGCTCAATACCCAGCTTGCCCAGCCAAAGGTTGATCTCTGGCCCGCCGCCGTGAACCACCACCGGGCGAATGCCCACGCAGGCCATAAATACGATGTCGCGGATCACCCCGGCCTTGAGACTGCCATCCTTCATGGCGGCCCCGCCGTACTTGACCACCACCGTGCGGCCCCGGAACTGCTGAATGTAGGGCAACGCCTCACTGAGAATTTGAACCCGCATTGCCCCGGCCTCATCGACCGCTTGCGAAGAAGGAGACTGAACCATAGCGCTACCGATAATGTTGCCAGTAGTGTATCAATTGAGCACGGCAGAATCAGCATCAGACCCAATTCTTTCTGCCACCAGGGCCAGGGTGCGGGCCGCGATCGCCTCAACACTGGCCTCCGCCTCCACCGTCACCCGCACATCGGCCTGGGCATAGAGATCCTGCCGCTGGGCCAGCAGGGTGGTAAATGTGGTCTCCCAGTCTGGCCCCTGCAATAGCGGACGACCTGTATCCCGAGCCAGCCGGGCTTGGAGGACATCAGGGGAGACCTCTAGCCACACCACAATGCCGTGGTGCAGGTAGCTCCAGTTTTGTCGCTGGGTGACAATGCCACCGCCCGTGGCCACCACCAGTCGCCGATAGGTCGACAGCTCCGCCAGCACATTGGTTTCCAGCTGGCGAAAGGCCGCCTCTCCCTGGCGATCAAAAATTTCGGCAATGGTTTGCCCAGCGGCGGCTTCTACTACGGCATCGGTGTCAAAAAACTGGTACCCCAGGGCCTGGGCTAGCACCGCGCCCGTGCTGCTTTTGCCAGCCCCCATCATGCCGATGAGGTAGAGGTTGATGCCATTGAGGCGATCGGTAAGCGTCATACAACAAGCCGTAGCGTGGGTCAAACCCACTCTACCCTGGGAATAACACCCCCATCTACGCCTGACCCACGTTCCGACGGCACCGCCTCCGCGACCCACTCTACCCTGGGAATAACACTCCCATCTACGCCTGACCCACGTTCCGGCGGTACCGCCTCCTAAAACCTATCCGGGCTCTCGCCGCGACCGGCCCAACGGGACGAGTTCGCATCCTTGGAAGGGATATTTTTTTAGTTGGGATACTCTTACGGCGTCAGCGCATCGTCGGTGTCATCCCAATCATCTCCGACCGCCTTGTCGCCCTTGGCCACCCAGGTCTCTGAGGTCGCGGCCGCTTCGGCGGGGGCCGTGTAGGGAGGCACGATCACCCGGTAGTCGGCATCGACTACGCCATCTTCGGCGATCTCAGGATCGCCCAGGGGCGCATCGCCATTGTCAAACTCAGAACTGTCGCCCTCGTCGTAGCCATCCCCACCGTAGCCATCCCCATCG
>JAIXUR010000393.1 GCA_027483425.1 Cyanobacteriota bacterium
AGTACAGCTCGGACGCCAGGTCGGCGGAGGGGATGCTCTCGGCCAGCACCAGGGTAGCCCCCGACGCCAAAATCGCCTGGTAGGTGGTGGCCGAGTTGGCGGTGGTCGCCAGGGCGGCCCCAATCACCGGCACCTGGGCCCGCTGGGCGAGCACATCGGCCAGACGCTTCAACCGAGGGGCGGGGGCAATCAGAAACACAGCTGTAGGGGTCTGGGCCTGGATCAGGCGATGCAGCACCAGGTTCACCACCAGCCGCAGCCCGACCACTAACCCCACCCCGCTGAGCCAGGCCGAGAAAAACAGCGATCGCGGCAGATCCAGCTTGGGGTCGTAAAAGTACATCCCCACCAGGGAGCCCAGATAGACCCCGCTGAGCAGCTTGCCCGCCCGCAGATGCTTTTGTCCCTGGGAGGTGGTGTCGTACAGGCCGCCGTAGGCAAACAACCCCACGGTACAGGCCACCAGCACCCAAAACGGGCTGGGCAACCCCAGCCACACCCACCACACCAGCTGCGGTGGAATGGGCGAAAAGAATAGATTGAGCGATCGTGCAATGTGCCACGACAGCCCCAGCGCCACAATGTCGCTCGCCAGCAACACCAGCCCCTGCCGCCCTGGCCCCGTCAAGGCATCGCGGAGCTGCAGCCTCAGCCGTCGGGGAGCGCGAATGTCTTGGCGGTGGCGGGACCATTGAGGTATCACAGCAGGTACCGCACGGTGACAGCGAAGAGCGGGGGCCATAGCAGGGGGCAGAGACAGCGGATCAGGTTGCCCCTAGTATTCCGCAATTATGCTGAGAATCTATCATCGGAGCAAGGTTTAAGGTTTAGGGTTAAAGGCTAGTGTAGACCTCCAATCCTGAACCCCAAACCCTGAACCTCAAACCCTCCGCTTTCCCCACAACCGATACTTGGCCACCTGCGCCCCAAACAACAGCACAAACATGGGGTTATTAATCAAGTAGCGCTGCCACAGGCGGCGGGGCTCTTGACCAAAACGGTAGAGCCACTCTAGGCCCAGGGCCATCATCCAGCGGGGGGCCTGGGAAACTTCGCCGCTAAAAAAGCTAAACGCCGCCCCCACGCCGATCATCACGGCCTTGACCTGCCCTTGGTGGCGGTACATCCACTGCTCCTGCTTAGGGCAGCCCAGACCCACAAACACCACCTGCGCCCCCGATTGGTTAATGCGCGCGACATCGGCCGTGGCCTCCGCCGGAGCCAGTGGGCGAAAGGGCGGGGCATGGGTACCGGCAATCAGCAATCCAGGGAAGCGGGCTTGCAGCTCAGCGGACAGTTTCTCTAGCATGGCCGCCGTGCCGCCATAGAGGTAAATGGGCATGGCAAGTTGGGCCGCGCGATCGCACCAGGCCAGCATTAAATCGGGACCGTAGACTCGGCGCTGACCCGTTACCCCCAGTAGCCGCAGCCCCATCACCAGGGGCATACCGTCCGAGGTCACCAGGGCGGCGTCTTCAAGGATGCGCTGGTACAACCCATCCCAGTAGGCGGTCATCACCACGTGCACATTGGCCGCCACCACGTAGCACGATCGCCCCGCCGCGACCCAGGCTTGGATGCGATCGCAGGCATCACCATAGCTGGTGGCATCCACACGGGTTTTGAGAATGCGCCTAGCCTGAAGAGTCGGCTCCATCATGGCAATGCCCCTTCCATGGCCTTTATTTTAGCGGGCCCCTAGGGTTTAGCTCCCTTGACCTCGCGCTTGTCTTTGACGTAAATGCCGTTCTGGCGGCGCTGCAGCTCAAACAAATCGGTCGCATCGACTAGGGTGCTCAGTTTGGCGTAGCCGTAGTTGCGCGGATCAAAGGACGCCTGGTTGGAGATATGAACTCCCACGGCGGCCAGATTCGACCACCCGTCTTCATCCTGGGCGGTCGTGGCGGCGCGGCGCAGCAGGCTGACCAGTTTAGTATCTTGCTTGAGTTCTTTGGTGGTTTTCTTGACACTGTCGACGGTTTTGGTTTGGCCTACCTCGGCATCTTGGCCTAGGTTCTCTAGGTAAAGAAAGGTCGAACAGGCGTAGACAAAGGGATTGGGGGTTTTCTTCTCGCCAAACCCGTAGACCTTGAGGCCGTTGGTCAAAATTCGCATCACCAGGGGGGTAAAGTCGCAGTCGCTGGTGACAATGGCAAAGGCATCGAGGTCGTTGGTGTAGAGCAAATCCATCGCGTCGATGATCAGGGCCGCATCGGTGGCGTTTTTGCCCTTGGTCAGGTCAAACTGCTGCACCGGGCGAATGGCAAACTCGTGGAGATTGTCTTCCCAGGACTTGAGGGTGGGGTTTTTCCAGTTGCCGTAGGCGCGACGAATGTTGGCCACACCGTACTTGGCAATTTCAGCCAAAATTGCTTCAATCTTCGCTGCGGGAGCGTTGTCGGCATCAATGAGCAGGGCAATTTTGGCTTCCGATGACAGCATAGTAGGCACAGATAGGGGTGAGTGCTAAAACCGTTGCCCGATGGCTCGGTAGCTCTAGGGCCGTGGGGAGGTTGGCCAGCCCAACCGCTCTTTGACTCCAATCATCTGCCTCAAATCATAGGGCGATACCAGGGGTTTGGGGTGGGGTTCTGGCCTTTCCGGGCAGGAACTGGGCCGGGCGGCGGCTAGGGACAGGGGGGCGTGCCGGGGCTACCGGTGGTGGCTCCGGCGTTGTTGACTTGGGTGAAGGTGTCGTTGTTAAGGGCATTGAGCTGGGGCAAATCGACCACCTGCAGGGTGCTGCCGCCGGTAGTGAAGAGGTTGGCATCAAAGTTGGTGGTGGCGACACTGCGGTTATCGATGACCAGGGCGCAGAGCGGGGTAGCCGCTGCATTGCCCAGTTCTAGGGCCTGGTTACCAACATCCTGGAGCTGGTTGCCCGCCACCGTCAGGGTAGAGAGACGGCTGGTTGCGTCGGCAAACCCAAAGACGCCGGTATTAGCGACTCCCCGAATTTGATTATTAACCAGGGTGCCCTGGTCAATCAGGCCGCCGTTGGTGGCAAAGAAGCGTAGGCCGTCTTGACCCGCCTGACGAATTTGATTGCCCTCCAGGGTAGCCTCGGGCAGCTGCCCGCCGGTTTCAGCAAAGACTACAATGCCCGATTGAGCCAGGGTGTCGAGGCGGTTGTCGCTAATGTGAGTACGGGTGATTTGCCCCTGGTTAGCGGCAAACACCTGGATGCCATTGGTGGTGGCGCGGCTGATTTGATTGGCCTCTATGGCTAGGGTGCGCAGTTGGCCTTCGCCGTCGGCCAGCACCTGAATGCCTTCACGACCGGTGTCAGTCAGCTGGTTGCCGATGATCGTGGCCTGGGTCAACTGACTTTGGCCCTCGACGAGTACGAGCACGCCGCTACCGCCAATGGTCTGGAGTTGATTGTTTTCCAGGCGAATCTCGTCAATCTGGCTCTGGCCGTTGGCTAGGACCTGAAGGCCAGCGGCCCCTACGCCACCGAGTTGATTACTGGATACCGTGGCGGTGCCCACCCGACTGCCCCGCTCCGCCAAAATCAACAGGCCGTTGGCCGCGATCGCCCCATCCAGGGCCGGATCACCCACCTGGGTGGCGGTCACGGTCAGCGCCGGTAGAAGGCTACCGTTGTCGGCCAACAGCAGCACGCCGTTTTGCCCCGCCCCTTGGATTTGACCACCGGTCAGGGCCACCGTCGCGATTTGACTGCCGTTATTGGCGAGTACCAGCAGACCGTTGGCCCCGGACTGCCCCAGGTGGGGCTGGTTCAGGGTGACCGCGCCCAGTTGTGAACCCTGGTCAGCCGTGACCAGGAGACCATTGGCCCCGGCCTGGGCGATCGCTAGGTCATTGACGGTGGTCGTCGTTATCTGGGAGCCCTGCTGCCCGCCGATCAGCAGCCCGTTGGCTCCGGCGGAGCCCACCGCGATCGCCGCGATCGCAACATCAGCCAAGCGGCTGCCCTCGGTGGCCAACACCAGCACCCCGTTGCTGCCCGCCTCACCAACACTACTCCCATCCAGCTCCACCGTCCCCATGCCACTGCCCGCCTGGGCCAGCACCGCCAGGCCATTTTCCCCAGCGCTATCGATCTGGCTCTGGGTCACCCGCACCGTCCCCATCTGACTGCCCTCGTCGGCCAGCACCAGGATCCCGTTAGCCTGGCTTTGCCCCACCGCCACCGCCGTCAGGGTGGCGCTGCCCAGGGTGCTGCCGTCCCTGGCGAGCACCAGGGCACCGTTGCTGCCGCTCCGGGCAAGATCAACCTGGTTAATGACGACCTGCTCGATCGCGCTGCCTGTTGCGGCCTCCACCAAGAGGCCATTCTCGCCAGCCGCCACCACTTGGAGCCGGTCGATCGCCACGGGGCCCAGGCGGCTATTGCGATCGGCCAGCACCGCCAGGCCATTGTCTCCAGCGCTGTCGATCTGGCTTTGGGCGACCCGCACCGCACCGATCTGACTACCCTCGTCGGCCAGCACCAACACCCCGTTGGCCTGGCTTTGCCCCACGGTCACTGCCGTCAGGGTGGCACTGCCAAGGGTGCTGCCGCTACGGGCTAGCACCAGGGCACCGTTGCTGCCGCTGCGGGCGAGGTCCACTTGATTCAGGGTAACCTGCTCGATCGCACTGCCCGCCGTGGCCTCCACCAGCAGGCCGTTTTCTGCGGCATTCGCCACCTGGAGCTGGTCGATGGCTACGGTACCCAGGCGGCTATTGCGATCGGCCAGCACCGCCAGGCCATTTTCACCCGCATTGAGAATGCGGTTCTGGCCGAGGTGCAGGGTGTTGATCCGACTGCCCTCGGCGGCGCGCACCAGGAGGCCATTGTCCACAGCCTCGTCGATCTGGTTGTCGCTCAGGTCGGCGGTGTTGAGGGCTTGCCCGGTCACATTGAGCAAAATACCGTTTTGGCTAGCGGCCTCGATGCGGTTACGGCGCACCACGACATCCCCATTCACCTGATTCAGCAAAATACCGGTGCGGGCGGCCAGAATCACATTGTCGAGCACCGTCACCGACCTCACCCCATTCGCCTGGATGCCATCTTGACCGGGGCCGGGGGCAAGGGCGAACCCCGACAGCAGACTGTCACTCCCCATCACCACGGTGCCGGGCACGGCGGGCAGCACCCCACTCCCTGAGCCAGGCAGCGTCACGGTGCCCACCTGGGTCTGAATCGGTTGGATCGGGCCGGTGGAGAGCACTCGCACCCCGGCGGGGATCGTAAACCCGGCGGCTAGATCGCCCGGCTGCACGTAGACCCAGTCGCCGCCCCCAGCCACCCCCAGCGCCTGGTTGATGTCGCCGTAGGGAGCCGCCGCTGTCCCCGTCCCTGGGGTGTCGCCGGGCTGCACGTGGTAGAACCGATAGACCTGCCCCGAGGCGGGGTCGAAGGCCGCCTGATCCTGGGACTGGGTGAGGGTGGTCAGGCTCATGGTGCGCTGCACGGGCTGACCCAGGGCCAGGCCAGGGGCGGCGGTAGCGGGCGGGCTGTCGGCCCAGCTATACCCGACCTGGAGCAGTAGATTGGGGCCAAAGACGGCATCGTACTGTAGGCCCAGCCGGAGATTGGCCCCCGGCAGAGGGTTAGCGGCCAGCCAGGCTCTGCCGCCCCAAAATCCGGGTTGGTCGGGGCCCGTGTAGTAGTACAGACCACCGTAGGCGCTGAGGTCGCCGAGGGTGCCCAGGGTGGCGATCGCTCCCCCCAGGCTTAGATCGCCACCGGCCAGGGCAACCTGGCGAGAGGTGGGCAGCAGCAGCTGATAATCTCGAAAAAAAGGCGCGCCGTTGACGGCGCTGGGGGTAGCGCGATCGCCCACCGGCAAGTAGACATTGCCCCGCAGTTCCCAGCCTGCGCTCACCCGCTCTACCCCAGCCCCTAGCTGATAAAAGGTGCCGTCACCATAGCTCTGGGTATCTACCCCAACATAGCCCCCGAGTAGACGGGATGAGTCAGTGGCCAGGGCGCGGTAGCCCAGCAGCAGGTTGCCGCCAAAAAATCCAGCGGTGTCGAGGCGCGCGTTGCCCTGCAAAAACCACAGGTCTTGCCCTGGTCGTTGACCCAGGGGAATAAACCCCTCCAGGCTGCCAAAATCTAAAAAGCCACCGCCGGTCTGGTAGTCAATACCCAGGCGGTAGGGCACCTCTGGCGAGGCATTTGGAATCGCGTCTGGAACTGGCACCGGGGCATCGGCCAGGGCTGGGGCCAGGGTGCCTAGGGAGGCCAAGGCTGGCAGGAGTAGGGTGAGCCACTGACCCCAAGGGCGCAGCCTGGTGACCCCTACCCTGCTCCACCTCAGCCCCAAACTATTGCTCCGTCCCACGACCCTGCCCCCACAATGACCCTTCAACCTACGCAGGGCTGGCGGCGTCACCCGCCTGACTTGTGTGAAGAGACCATAGACCTCTACGAAGTCTTGGGGGGGCACCCTGGGAGATGCGCAACTCGATCAACCCGGCCCTACCTCTCCCTAGTCGCGGCGGCGGGCAAGACCCAGCTGACCGTAGGCTTCCATATAGTCGGGGGTTTGGGTGGTGGTAGCACTGAGGCTGCGAACGCTGCCTACATAGGGTCTGACGGCGTCTAAAACAGGCCCGTCGTACCCCCCAAACATCTGGTAGGCCAGCGCCAAGGTGG
>JAIXUR010000624.1 GCA_027483425.1 Cyanobacteriota bacterium
ATTGTCAGCATTAGGAAGTCTCTGGCGGTTCTATGGGGTTGCTCAAAACGTGGCGATGGCCGCCTATAGGGTGGGTGGCGGTGTGGTTTTTGCTGGCCCTGGCCCTGCGCCTATCGTTTCTGGTGAGCAAACCTCTGTGGATGGATGAGGTGGCCACGGTGATATTTACCCTGGGCAATAGCAGCCACTCGGTTCCCCTGGATCAGGTGATTTCCCTAGACCAGCTACTCATTCCACTCCAGCCGCGCCCAGAGGCCACCGTGGACTCGACCATCCACTACCTGATGCAGGAGGATAACCACCCACCGGCCTATTTTGTGTTGGCCCACCTGTGGATGCATTTTTTCCCGACTATCCAGGGTGTGGCGTCACCCTGGGCAGCGCGGGCCTTGCCAGCCCTGTTGGGGGCCTTGAGCGTACCGGCGGTTTACCTGGCGGGGTGGTTAGGGTTTCGCTCGGTGCTAGCGGGGCAGATCGGTGCTGCCCTAATGGCCGTGTCTCCGTTTGGGGTCGCCATAGCCCAAGAGGCCCGACACTATAGTCTGGCGACCCTGATGGTCTCCCTGGGGCTAGCCTGTTTTGCCGTGGGTGGCTGGAGTCTGCGCGAGGCCTGTGCCGGAGAACCACCGCCTGTGCCAATGTCACCGGCCTTTGGGTTGCTGTGGGTGGGGGTCAATGCCCTGGCCTTTGCAACCCATTATTTTACGGGGCTGGCCCTGCTGGCCCAGGCTCTGGTGTTAGCCGCCCTAGCCTGGCACCAGGGGCGCTCTAAGCTACTGGCTATCTGGCGACGACCTTGGCGACGGCTCTACTGGGTGATGGGGGGAACGCTGGCCGCCTACCTAGTTTGGCTGCCGGTGCTGGTCAACTTCCAGGGCAGCAACCAGTCTTCGGGGTTGGCCCTTGACCTCAGTCAGCCCAGGTATTGGCTTGATCCAATCGCCCAGATGCTGGCCGGGCTGATCTTTATGGTAGTCACCCCCATCACCCACGCTGAAGGCAGGGTGGGAATCGTGGCCGTTGTCCTATCGGTGCTGCTGCTGCTGCCCCTGCTGCTGGGGCTGGGATCGCGGCTGATCGAGGCTAGGGGTCTAGTTGGCCAGTCCGATACGGGGCGGTTTGGCCTGGGTTTGATGGGCGGCTTTGTGGTGGCGGCGATCGCCCTGTTTTTGGCGGTGAGCTATGGCTTGGCCATCGACATTACCCGCGGCCATCGCTACAATTTTGTCTTTCACCCCGGCGTGATGGTGCTGTTGGGGGGGCTGCTGGCGCCCTACTGGCCAGAGACAGGGCTGGGCAAACCCCTCAAGATTCCCTTTACCCCCTGGCAGATTTCCGGGCGGCGCACTGTGCAGGGGATCTGGGTGGCGGGCCTCGTGGGCACTCTATTCGTGGTCAGCAATCTAGCCTTTGCTAAATACTATGATCCGGCCCAATTCGTACGCAGCCTCCAGGCAGAATCAAAGTATCCGGTGCTGGTGGGCTTTCCCACCAAGCTTGAGGCCAAACCTACGGTGATTGGCCATGAACTCCTGAGCATCGGCTGGGAGATCCACCGCCATTTCAACCCCAAAGCCCCAGACAGCGCCTGGCCGGTGCCCCCCCGCTTTTTTCTGTGGACCTTGCCCAGCGATTCCACTGTCTTCCCCGAAGACAAGCTGGCCGAGATCCTCTCGACCATGCCTCGACCGTTTGATCTGTGGTTTCTCAACAGCGACATATACCTGAGCGCCTACGCCTGTATCCCGTTGCGCCACGAGGGAAACAGCGGTGGGCATTACCACAGCCACTACGAGTGCACCTGAAAGATATTCAAGAGATGCCATAGTAGAAGCAGGCTTTTCGAAAAGTTGGCATGGTCGAAGGGTTAGCCATACTCACTAGTGTAGAGCTGGGCAAGTCCGGACTGGAGCAGGTTCTCAAACCTGTGTTGGAAGGCTATGTCCAGGATTTTTTTGGCGTAGCTGGTCAACCAAGCCTACGGCCTCACCCCCGAGGAAATTGACCTGATGTGGAAAACCGCCCCACCGCGTATGCCCTTTAGCCGTCCGAATATAATAATAATTAGTTGTTCACAATGCTGTTTCAAAATATAATTTCCAACCCGATAGTAATTGCAGCATTAATTAATGTGTCTGCTGTTATTTTAATCTCCCTCTTAAGTCCAGTGCTTCAGGGTAAGCGTGATAATCGACGATGGGAAAGAGAAAAGCTGTATGACCTGCATACAGAAGCCTATGAGAGCCTGACCAATCTTTTGAAAGCAGTCTCAGCGTCAAAGTCACCAGTTGAAATGTCTGCGGCCTTTTATGCGTCAACAGGCGCCTTAGATCGACTGAGATTGGCCTATACGGGTGAGCAGCGTAAAACTATATCATCGATTGAAAAAAATCTTAGAGGTCTATACAAGGGTGGGTTAATCCAAAGCTATGAAGTAGAAAAATTAGAAGAATCCAGACAACGGATACTTGCGCTTGCCCAAGGTGACTCAAGACTTAAAGATCTATTCAAGTAAGAAAGCCTAATGAATACAGCAGAAGCCATCTATGAATTGGTTAAGAAACTTCCAGAGAAAGAGGCAGGTCTGGTGTTGATGTTTGCCGAGTTTGTGCAGCAACATGCCAAGCCTGATCAGGATTCCGGACGTTCTTCTCTACTGTCTTACTTTGGCATTCTCAAAGACTCTCCCAGCTTTAATGAAGACCCCGTTGCCATTCAGAGACAGACGAGAAATTCTAACTTTGGTGAGTTTCAAGCTGTATCTCTAAATACCAAAGGCTTCAAATTCAATCGAGACGATGCGAATGAAGAGGATATTACACAATGAATGCTTACAAAATTGAGGCTGTGGTGGCCGAAAACGGCACCGTCATACTCAGGGGCTTGCCCTTTCAAGTAGGAGATACCGTTGAGGTCATTGTTCTAGAGCAACGTTCTAGCCCTCAGCAGGTGCAATCGGCGCATGATTCCATTACCTTAGATCAAGACTATCTACGCGGTGTAGAAGCCCAAATGAGCGAGTGGATATCTGCCGAAGATGAGGCGGCTTACCATGACCTATAGGCAGTTTGATGTAGTTGTGGTGCCTTTCCCCTTCACAGATGTTGAGGCATCAAAGCGCCGCCCAGCACTAATTTTGTCTGCTGATCAAACGTTTAATAATCCTGTCGGTCACAGCGTTATGGCCATGATTACAACAGCTTCTCACTCAGATTGGGCACTGGACGTTGAAATTACGGATTTAACATCGGCTGGGCTGAAAACCCCTTCCATCGTCCGAATGAAGCTATTTACCCTCGATCATGCGCTAGTCCGTAAGCAGATAGGACGGCTGAGCGCCGTAGATGAAGCCGCCGTCATCGCATCCCTCGCAAGCCTTCTGCCTTTAATCTAGGCTCTGTATAACTTGATCAGCATGCTGACTACTTAGATTCACCTACTTGTGTAAGAAGCAATGGGAGCGATTGAATGAAGAACAAAAAAATGGCAGGTTTAATAATTGCCTGGGCGATCAGCATCATTCTGCTGGGGACAACCAGGGCGACTTACTTTGTTGAAAAGGCAATGGAGGTTTTCAACTTTGAATTTTCGTCAAAAGAAGCTTATGTGCTAACTGTTGAGATAGTTCGGTGGCTTCGCTGGTTATATTGGGGGGCGTTAATTTTTCTGACTTTTTATCTATCTAAGCGCCAACCAAGCAATTCCCAATAGTAATAGAGCTTGTCTTTGTCTGATTGCTTTGATTCGACTTGAATCAAAGCAATCAGACAAAGACATTTCGAGATAAACCTCTAGTTTCAGCTTCTCTACTAACCATAATAACTAAAATTTATATGGTTTGGATTGGGAAAATTTATACCTCTGGCAGAGGCTGAACTCTCACTTTAGCGGTACAGTTCCATGATTAGTTTATGAAACAAACATCATGAAATTATCGGGCTGGATGGCTTTACCGCTGGTGCTTGGCCTCTCTGCGTTGACCGTTGCCTGTGGCGCTGGCGGAGATGCAGAGACTGAAGAGCAGCTAGAAACAGAGCCAAATGGAGCTGAGTCTATGGAAGGCGAGGAGGATGAAGATGAGGATGAAGAGGGTGAAGGTGACGACTAGAGGTTTTTATTTCTCTACAGTTAGGCAAAGCCAGAGAACACTTTGGCTGTAGTTAAAATATGGTCTCGGCGCAGCCAGTTACGGCTTTGCTCAATTGCCCTTTTGCTAACCCGATCAACAGTGCGGTGCAGCAAATCCTCAAATGCTGAGACCATTCAAAGGGTGGCCCTAGCGGCTTGGGGAGGAGTAGCCATCAGGCGCTGTACCGTTTCTAGCATGGTTGTATCGCCCCGGCGATCGCGCTGGAACAGCCACCATGCACTAGATGCTGGGCCAGCTAGCGCCAGCAGCATGCCCCACCGCCGACAAAACCAAGTCATTCCACTTAGAACATCAACATCTCTGCCACCCTGAGCGACCAGGTAGGAAAGGTTGGCGACACAACCACCTCATCGGCGGTAAAAACCGCTTCTGTATAGGTTCCCTCTACCATCGCCAACACCGTGACGCACCGCTCTCGGGGGTCAACAATCCAATATTCAGGAATGCCGCGCCACTAATATTGATTGCGCTTATCGAGATAGTCACGGCGGCGGTTGTCGACCCCAGGGCTAACTACTTCTACCACCAGCAGTGGTGGGGCCATATCTAGGGTAATGGCAGATTTCCCCAGACTCTGGAGCTGCTCTAGATGCTCTGGCCGCAGTACGGTGAGGTCTGGAAAACGGTTTTTGGGCTGACCCATGAGTTCAATGGCCAGCTGATGGGTGCGCACTCGTCGAAAGCCGACAAGCTCTGAAAGGGCGCGATCGAGCGCACGAGAAATCAGCACATTCTGATCCGATTCCGGCGGCACCTCGATCAAATCTCCGTAGGTCAGCTCGTACCGACTATCTAAGCCATTATCAAAGGCTAGATAGTCGGCAAAGGTCGCGAGCTTAGTCTCAGCTTGGGTCATTACTCCCACTCGATGGTGCCAGGCGGCTTGGAGGTGATGTCGTAGACCACCCGGTTCACCCCCTCCACCTCGTTGACGATGCGGTTGGAGAGCGTCTCAAGCAAGTCGTAGGGCACCCGCGACCAGTCGGCGGTCATGCCGTCTTCGCTGCTAACCAGGCGTAGCACAATGGGGTAGGCGTAGGTGCGCTGGTCACCCATCACCCCCACGCTGCGCACCGGCAGCAGCACCGCAAAGGCCTGCCAAAAGTCGTGGTACATGCCCTGCTTGGCGATCTCATCCCGCACCACAAAGTCGGCGTTGCGCAAAATTTCCAGCCGCTCTTCGGTGATTTCGCCGATGATGCGAATGGCTAGCCCCGGCCCAGGGAAGGGCTGACGGCGCACGATCTCCTCCGGCAGGCCGATGGAGCGGCCGACCTTGCGCACTTCGTCTTTGAACAGCTTGCGCAGGGGTTCTACCAGCTTGAATTGCAGATCCTTGGGCAGACCGCCCACGTTGTGGTGACTCTTGATTTTGACCGCTACCCGCTCCCCGGTTTTGGGGTCTACGTTGGTGTCGGCAGACTCGATCACGTCGGGGTACAGGGTGCCCTGGGCCAGGTAGTCAAAGGGGCCAAGGCGCTTTGATTCTTCTTCAAAGACACGAATAAACTCGTGGCCGATGCGCTTGCGCTTTTCTTCGGGATCGGTGATGCCAGCTACCTGGGCAAGAAAGCGATCGCGCGCTTTAACGTGAATCACCGGAATGTGAAACTGCTCCTTGAACAACTTCACCAGCCGTTCAGGCTCATCCTTGCGCATAAAGCCCTGGTCGATGAACATACAGGTGAGCTGGTCGCCGATCGCCTTATGCAGCAAAAAGGCCAGGGTCGACGAGTCTACCCCGCCGGAGAGGGCCAGCAGCACGCGCTTGTCGCCCACCCGCGCCCGCACCTCGCGAATGGCCTCTTCCACAAAGGCTGCGGTGGTCCAGGTGGGGTGGCACTCACAGATGTGGTACACAAAATTGCGAATCAGGGCGGTGCCCCCCTGGGAGTGCACCACCTCGGGGTGAAACTGCACGCCGTAGAGCTTGCGGGCATGGTCGGCGACGGCGGCGCAGGGGGTGTTGTCGGTGTGGGCCAGCAGCTCAAAGCCATCGGGCAGACGAGACACCGAGTCCCCGTGGCTCATCCACATGGTGGTGGCGTTGTCCACATTGGTGAGCAGGTCGGTGGGGTCGTCGATGAAGAGGGCGGCCTTACCGTATTCGCCCCGCTCGGCGCGATCCACCTGGCCGCCGAGCTGCTGCACCATCAGCTGCATGCCGTAGCATACCCCCAGCACTGGAATACCCAGCTCCCAAATGGCTGGATCGCAGTGGGGCGCGCCGGAGTCGTACACCGACTTAGGCCCACCCGAAAGAATAATGCCCTGGGGGTTGAGCTGTTTCAGCTGCTCGGCGGTGGTGCGGTAGGAGAGTACCTCCGAGTACACCTCGGTCTCGCGGATCCGGCGGGCAATCAGTTCGGAGTATTGGGAGCCAAAATCCAGAATGACTAGCATCTGACGGTTGACTTCGCGGAGCGGGGCTTCGCCAAGGGATGAGGTGGGTTCGGTTTGAATAGTCACGGGTTAATCCTGCAGGGAGTGGATAGGGGCGAGGCGAGGGCAATGGGGAGCGAGGTGATGGAAAGCGAACTGGCGCTGGCTGGTCTTCTCAGGGGATGGCTCGAAACGGTCTGGCCCAAGGCTAGACATTGCTTACCCTACCGCCCAGGGGATGGCTCGAAAAATGTCCTACAGTGTCCAGAATGTCTAGCTCCTAGATATCAGGCCTGAGCCAGACCAGGTGGCGGCGATTTCTCAACGGAACCCTAGCCATGGATGGGGCAAAACCCGCCTCCGCTAGGGCAGCAAGCACAGAGGATGAAAATCGTACGGGTCTGTTATAGGAGTTTGCAAAAAAAATATTCCTCCTAGTCTACCAAAACTTGATCGAACAGCGCTTGGCCGCGATCGCTAGTGGCCACGATCTGCCGCTGGCGGTCAAACACCATCGAGCCCACGGTCAAGGCCTGGCCGGTATGGGCGTGGACGTAGGCCGCGGCCCGCTGGTCGATACGCTCGACAATACCCTGGTAGACCTGCCGGGCGATCGCCTCGTCGTGCTGCCGCAGCAGCCCCAGCCCCGCCTCTACGGTTTCGGCCTGGAGCACCGTTTGCACCACCAGTAGGGGCACCCCCGTCGCGGCGCAGCAGGCGGCGAGAATCTCCTGGCGACCATCGGCGACGTGGTGGTGGGTGTGAAAAATACCCCCCGCGACTTTAATCAGCTTGCCGTGGTAGCCCAGCAGTAGCACCCCAGACACCCCCAGCAGTCCGGCTTCCACCAGCATTGGCCCCAGCCAGTTGGCGGTTTTGACTCGGCAGTCGGGGTTGATCCCCAGCTTCACCGCCAGATCGAGGCCGTTCTCGCCCAGGCAGAAGACCAGGTGATTCTGCTCGACCGCTTTAGTGCGGAGCATCTCGCGGGACTGATCGAGTTGGCCGGGGGCGCTGAGGGGGGCTGAGAGGCCGGAGGTGCCCAGGAGCGAGAGTCCATCGACGACGCCGAAGGCCGCGTTGGAGGTGCGATCGCCCAAGGCCCGCCCCTCCGGCAAAATAATTGTCACCTGCAAGGTCTTTCCCTCGGGGAGTAGGGGCTTCAGGGTGTGAACCATCAGCTCTCGGGCGTAGCGGTAGATGGCGGGAGCATGGTCATGATCGACCTGCCGCCCAATGCCTTCGCCCCCCTCGAGGTGGATCGGCTCCTCCTGATCGTCATGACCCCAGGCGACCACCGACCACAGGGGCGTGTGGCGGGTGAGGTCGAGGTTATCACCGGGATCGCTGTGGGTCATGGCCAGCACCGAGCCATCGGGCAGGGGGGCCCGTTGGGCGATGGGAATATCCGCCCGCTGGGGCGGGTTGAGCAAATCTAGGGTGACTGTCTGGGGCGCATCCCCTGCATCTATCAGGTACCTCAGGGCCGCCACGGCTCCGGCGCAGGCAAACACGGGCAGCGTATAGCCCGAGCGAGGGGCTGCTACGGGACTGGCCTCCCCCACTAGCCTTCGCCGGTAATCGATAGGTCATCGACCCAAATCCGGGGGCAGAGACCGCCGGGGGTGGTTTCGACCTCGGGCTCAATGTGAACGATCGCCTTGAGCAGGTCGCGAAAGTCGCCCGCCACCGTGGCCGACTCAATGCTGACGCGATCGCCCTGGTTCACCAACCAGCCGTCGAAGGGCAGCGAAAACGAGCCCTGCAAGGCATTGACCCCAGCGTGGAGGGCTTGTAGATCGTCAATGAAGATCACATTTTCGGCCTGCGCCAGGGTGAACTCGCTGACCGTCTCCGCCCCCGGCAGCACCTGGTAAAAGCTGGGGCCGACCGACACCTTGGCCCCAATGCTGGCGTGGCCCGTGGGGGCCGCCCCCAGGCGCTTGGCGGTACCGGCACTGTGGAGAAACTGAGTCAGCACCCCCTGCTCAATGATCGGCACCCGGCGGGTGGGGGTGCCTTCGCCATCAAAGGTTTCGGCGCTGACGTTGTCGGGGTGGAGGGCATCGTCGTAGACCGACAGCAGGGGCGAGGCCACCACGGTGCCCAGGGACTCAGCCGTAGACAAGCTGCGGTTGTCGAGCACGCTCTGGGCGTTGTACAGGTTAGAAAAGGCCCCCAGCAGGCTCAAAAAGGCCTCGCCGGAGAATACCACCCGGTACTTGCCCGAGGCCACCTTGTCGTAGTTGAGGTGGCTAATGGTTTTTTCGGTGGCTTCCTTAAGGCAGCCCTCCAGATCGAGCAGCGGCAGCCCCCGATCGACCCGCATGGCCCCGGCAGAGCGCGGCTTGCGGCCCTCCTGCTCGGTCTTACTGTAGAGGTACACCGCCGCGTAGGAGCGGGCCTCGTGGCGCAGGGCCCCGGCGCTGTTGAGGTAGAACCGATCAATACTGCGCTGGGAAAGGCCGTTGTAGGGCACACTGGCGATCGCGGGGTGAGCCGCCAACAGCTGCCGCTCCACATCGATCAGGGTGCTGATCAACTCTCCCACGGGGGCAGGGGGCACGGTATCGACCTGCACATCGGCGGTGGGGGCGATCGCCTCCGGGCTAAAGTCGGGAATGTGGTCATCGACTCCGAAGGCGCTGGCCTCCTGGGCGGTTTTCAGGGCCAGATCCATGCCCAGGGGATCGACGTCACTGGTGGAGGTGACCCCCACCTTGCCGTCGGGGTTCCACACCCGCACGATCACGCTGGAACGATTCGAGGCCTTGACCTGCTTGGGGTCGCCCTTGTCGACTTGAACGCTGGTCTCGTCCACAGAAGAGCCGTAGACGTCGTATTTAGAAATGCCGAGCTTCTTGGCGCTTGACTCGGCGTAGGCGGCGATGTCTTGGATGGTAGGCATGGGGTGGGGGTGGATGGGTAAGGAGGTGAGGTGGATGAGTGGAGGTGGGTGAAGGGGCTGGGCTTACTTCTCCTAACCCTCCTACCCTCCCACACTCCTAGCGCCCGCCGACGGTAATCGAGTCTACCTTCAGGTGCGGCTGGCCGACGGTGACGTAGATGCTGCCGCTGATGGAGCCGCAGAAGCCCGCCGCCAGATCCAGGTCGTTGGAGCACATGGAGATTTTGTCCATGATTTCGGTGGCTTCGCCGATCAGGGTGGCCCCCTTGAGGGGTTTGGTGATTTGGCCGTTCTCGATTAAGTAGGCTTCGGAGACAGCGAAGTTGAACTGGCCGGTGGGGCCGACGCTGCCGCCGCCCATTTGTTTGCAGTAGATGCCCTTCTCAACGGAGGCAAACAGCTCGTCTACGGAGTAGTCACCGGGGGCGATGTAGGTGTTGCGCATGCGGCTGGCGGCGGCGTAGGTAAAGCCCTGGCGGCGACCGCTGCCGGTGCGGGGGTGACCGGTGCGCATGGAGCCAGCGCGATCGCTGATGAAGTTCTTAAGAATGCCGTTCTCAATCAAGAGAGTGCGCTGGGCGGGCATACCCTCGTCATCCATATCGATGGTGCCAAAGGCATCGGGGGATAGGCCCTCGTCCCAGGCGGTGAGGTTTTCGTGGGCAATTTTTTCGCCCTTTTTGTCGATGAAGGGGGTGGTGCCCCGCTCGATCTGGGTGGTTTCGAGCAGGTGGCCGCAGGCTTCGTGGAAGATCACGCCGCCAAACTTGTTGGCCATAATCACCGGGTAGGTGCCCGACTCGACGTAGTCGGCGTAGAGCATTTTGCCCGCCGACTCGGCCACGTCGGCGGCGACGGTGGCGTAGTCCCACTGGCGCAGAAAGGCGGGGTCGCTGGTGTCGCCCGCCCGCTGGCCAATGGACGAGCGATGCTCACCGTCAGCGCAAAGCAGGTTGTAGCCCACCGACTGGGTGAGGCGAATGTCGCGGGCGAAGGTGCCATCGCTGGCGGCCACCAGCACCTCTTGCCAGTCGCGAAAGTAGGTGGCCCGGCGCGACTGGACGTGGCTGGCCGCCTGGGCCAACGCCCCATTGGCAGCCAGCAGCACGTCGCCCATTTCCGCCATGGAGCTGCACTGGGACAGCCAGCCATCTTTGCCCTTGGCGGTGGCGTAGTCGCGCAGCAGCTCTAGATTGATATGGGCCAGGTTGGCCCTGGGGCCGGGCAGGGTGAGGCCCATAATGGCCAGGGCTTTGTCAAGGGCCGCCTGAAGACCGCTAAAGGTCAGGTCGTTGG